>DATADF010000276.1:0-4042 GCA_036258695.1 Actinomycetota bacterium | reverse complement strand
GCCGAGAGGACGAAATCGAACCGGTCGTCTTCATAGGGCAGTTCTTCCGCGTCGGCTTCGATGACATCGACTGAGACGCCCGCGCTGACAAAGCGACTGCCGGCGAGCTCGACCATCGCCGGGGTCAGATCGCATGCACTAACGATCGCGCCACGCTGTGCGGCCAACAGAGCGACGTTGCCGCTGCCGGTCGCGACATCGAGAACCTCGTCGCCCTCGCCTACTCCCACCCCTTCGACTAAGTGGATGGCCGCCGGCATCGTGTTCTTCGCTATCTCGTCGTAGTTGCCGAGGCTCCATATCAGCTTCGTTATTTCCTTCGTGGGATCCATAGGTCCAGTGCTTGCGACTAACTCGACTCGGAAGCGGTGACCCGAATGATGCGCGCAAGCTCACGCCCCAGAGAAGTCGGGCCCTCTGGTGTCTCAACCGTGATCGGTCCTTCGAGCGGGGCGATGTCTTTGATCGCCACCTCGGCCCCCGGACGTAAACCGATCTGATCGAGATAGGGAAGAACGTCGTCTTTCAGCTCTGAGATCTGCGCCACTATGCCGTGTTCCCCCGCGCCCAGCTCCGTGAGGCGCGTTAGTTCGCGCATGTCGACCGGACAGATGGGGTGACCGTGCGGGCAGTAGTCGGGATAGTCGAGCGAGCGGGCCATCGCCTCCTCGACGCGCGCCGAGATCGCGTGCTCGAGCTTGTGCGCCTCGCCGTGCACCTCGTACCAGCCCATGCCGAGCTTGTCTACCAAGAGGCATTCGACGAGCCGGTGTCGCCGGAGGATCGTGTGGGCCAACCGCCGGCCCTCGGGCGTCAGCACGATCGCACCCCCAGCCTGCCGCAGCAGATAGCCTTCGCCGGCGAGCCGCTTGAGCATTTCCGACGCCGACGGGAGGGACACGTCCAGGATCTGGGCGAGCACGGTGGCCGTGATCCGCTCGCCGTCCTCCTCGAGCCGCTTTATCTCCTCGAGGTAGTCCTCAACGCCCCTCATGCCGAACAGGATAGGCGTCGACAGGGCCCAATTCGGTCGCTTCTGGCAGGCGGGAACCCCGTGGTTGAGCCCATCGCGGCGTGCTAGCCTGCTGGCCCGTGCCCGACGGACGAATTTCCCGGGCGGCCCGATTTTGTGCCGCTGCCGTCCTAACCCTCAGCGCCGTAACGGCCCTAACGGGCCCTGCCGCGGGGGATGAGACGGCCAGCCTGCGCGAACAGATGCAGGCTCTTCAGGCGCGCCTCGACGAGACGGCCACACAGATCGAGGATCTCCGAACTCAGCGCGAGGAAATCGAGCACCGTTTGGTCGAGATCGACGCTCGCAAGAAGCATCTGACGCGCGTCAGCTCCAGACTCCAAGCGGCTGCGATCGAGCGCGCGGACGTCCTCTACCGGACGGGCGCCATCGGAATGGTGGAAGTGCTGTTCACCTCGGATGACTTCGGCGAGCTTCAGGAGCGAGCCGAGCTTCTCTCCCAGGTTTCGCTGGAGGACACAGGCGTTTTTATTCGGTTGCTGCGTAACCGTGAGGAGCTGGCGCGACTAGATGAGGAGCTCGTCGAGCGGAACGCAGAACTAGCCGCCACCGAAGATGCCCTCGCGGCCCGCAACGCCGCTCTACAAAGGGAGCTTCGAGACGCAGAGGATGAGTGGGCGGCTCTTCAAGCATCGCTGGGGGGTGGCTCAAACACGAGCGTGGCCGCCATCGCACCCGTCCTTTCATCAACTCGCGGTATGTATTGCCCGGTCGCAGGACCGAATTCGTTCGTGGACAGTTGGGGGGCCCCGCGTTCAGGACATACACATCAAGGCGTGGACATCATGGCCGCCTATGGGACACCCATTGTGGCGGTGACCTCCGGAACGATTACGTATGCGGCCTACGACGGCAGCGGTGGAAACATGATCTTTCTCTCCGGCGATGACGGGCACTCCTACTGGTACATGCACAATCAGGAGAACCTTGTGTCCGGGGGGCACGTGTCGGCCGGGCAGCAGATCGCAACTGTCGGTGACACAGGGAATGCCGCAGGCACTCCGCATCTGCATTTCGAGTACCACCCCGGTGGTGGAGCGGCGGTAAACCCGTATCCGCTCGCCGCTTCTCTCTGTCACTGAGCGAACCAACAGCTTCTACGCCCAAGAGAGAACGCTCGTAGCGCGTATGGATCCCCTGATCATCACCGTCGCCGGGATCGGTGCGGAGCTCACGACCGAGCAGCAACCGAACCTACCGATTTCCCCCCAGGAAGTGGCAGAGGATGCGGCGCGGTGCGCCGAGGCAGGCGCGTCGATCTATCACCTTCACGTCCGCGATGACGACGGCCGGCCCACCATGGATGTGCAGCGTTTTGCTGCTGTGCGCGACGCGATCGCCAATCGGACGGATGTGGTCGTTCAATTCACGACCGGAGGTGCGCTCGGGGACTCCGACGAGGCTCGTATGGCACCGCTCGACCTCCGCCCCGAGATGGCTTCGCTGACGACCGGCTCGGTCAACTTCGGCGATGAAGTGTTCTGGAACCCGGCCACGCTTGTGCGCGCTCTGTACACCCGTATGAGGGAACTAGGCGTCTTGCCCGAGTTCGAGATATTCGAGGCCGGAATGATTGCAAACGCCCTCGCGCTGGAGAGCGACTCGGGATGGGATCACCATCTGCATTTCGATTTTGTCCTCGGCGTTCCCGGGGGGATGCCGGCGTGGCCCGAGGCTATTGATTTCCTAGCGGACCACCTGCCGAAAGGAGCGACGTGGAGCGCCACCGGAATTGGGCGGGGGCATCTACCGGTCGCCGAGAAAGCGATCTCGCTCGGAGGTCACGTTCGTACAGGCCTCGAGGACGTCCGCTACTTCGAACCCGGCCGCCTTGTCGATTCCAACCTGCAACTGGTCGAGCGCGTAGTCTCCCTGTCCGAGAAACAGGGCAGAGAGATCGCGACCGCTGCAGAGGCGCGCTCCATCCTCGGGATCTCATAGAACTGCGAGGTACGCTCTTTTCATGTCTGAAGGCAAACGCCGACTCGTCGAGCGAATCCTCGACCCAGCGTTCGTCGATGCTCTCGAGGGCAAGGAGATGCGCGAGCTGCGCCTTATGCGCGAGGAGTGTCGCGAGGCAGAGACCGAGATCTCATTCGAGCGCCGCCTATGTCAGGGCCGGATCGACATCCTGTCCGCCGAGCTCGACCGTCGCTACGGTAGGCAGGACGACGACCTAGTTGCCCGGTTGCCGCAGATTCTCGCCGGTGACGAGCTGCATGCCGACGACAAGCCGTTGCCGGACCGAGCTCCGGATTTCTCGATTCCGCGCAACGCGGACATTCCCCGCCGCCGCGTGGAGGAGATCGTCGGTGAGCAGACGCTGGCCCGAATGGCGACAATCCCCTCGGATGAGATCAAGGCGATCATCGAGTCCTTGGCGAGCCACGAGCGCGAGCTGTCGGAGCGTAGGCACAGCGTCCACCAGGTCATGGACCGGATTCAGTCGGAGATCGTTCGCCGCTACACCAGTGGCGAGGCCGATCCTGCCAGCGCGCTGGCTTAGTTCCGCGCGCTAGTTCTTTTTCTTACGCCTCGGGCCTTCCTTGGCTCGCTCTTGCTTGCGCGCGGCCTCTTCTTTCGCGCGCTCCTGCTTTCGCTTGGAGTCTTCCTTGGCTCGCTCTTGTTTGCGCGCGGCCTCTTCTTTCGCGCGCTCCTGCTTTCGCTTGGAATCTTCCTGGGCCCGTTCCTGCTTTCGCGTGGAGTTTTCCTTGGCTCGCTCTTGCTTCCGCGCGGCCTCTTCTTTCGCGCGCTCCTGCTTTCGCACGGACTCTTCCTTAGCCCGCTCTTGCTTTCGCGTGGACTCCTCCTCCGTGCGCCCTGCGAACGCCCCATTCGCGATCAAGCTCGGCATTCCAAACTGAGGGCTCAGGGAATCGGTCCGGTCGAGTTCCGGCAAACCGACGTCACCTACGACACCCGTCCCAGAGACCTCGGGCAGACTGGATGCGACTTCCAGTGAGGGAACGTCAAAAGACGGCGCGTCGATCGGGACCTCACCAGTTGCCA
>DATADF010000275.1:0-2034 GCA_036258695.1 Actinomycetota bacterium | reverse complement strand
CGAGCCGTTGATCCGGAGCATTCATGCGCCTGCGCCGGAGATGGGCCCGCACGCGGCTCACCATCTCCAGCGGGCTGACCGGCTTGGTGACGTAGTCGTCGGCGCCCACCTCCAGGCCCAGGACGACGCTCCTTTCGCCGTCGCGGGCTGTAAGCATGACCACCGGCACGTCGCTGGTCTTCCTGAGTTCCTGGCAGAGGCTGATCCCGTCGATTCCCGGGAGCATTATGTCCAGGACTACCAGGTCGAACGCCCCTGCCGATCGAAAGCGCTTTAGCGCGGCTTCACCGTCCCCGACCGCCTCGACGCTCATCCCCTCGCGTTCGAGGGCGATCTGCACTATGTCTCTTACCGCAGGATCGTCCTCAACGATCAGTATGTTGGGCATCTACGCTTGCCTCCGGCAGCTCGATCTCGACAGTTGTCCCCACTCCTTCTCGAGAACGGATGGAGATGGCGCCCCCCATCCGCTCGGTAAGCTCCTTGCAGATGGACAGTCCCAGGCCAAATCCCTCGGAGCTGTCCCTGCCCCTGTAGAAACGCTCGAAAATGTGAGGGAGGTCGGCAGAGCTTATCCCGGTCCCCTCATCTCTTACAGTAATGACGCCGGACCTTATACGAACCTCGATATCTCCGCCTCGGCTAGAATGCTTTATGGCGTTGCTGAGCAGCACCAGGAGCACCTCCTGGAGCCACTCGGAATCGGCGTGCACGCGAGCCTCCTCGCCTTCGACGAGGATCCTGAGCCCTGCGCTCTCCGCGAGCGGTTCCATAAGCTCGGCCACTAGCTGGCCCGCTTCCCTTAGACCTACGATCTCCAGGTCGGGCTCCCGCTGGTCCCAGCCTATCCGGGAGAGGCGGAGCAAGGTATCCGACAGCCGCTGCATGCGGCGACCCTCGGAGAAGATGTGGTTCAGGAGGCGACGCTTTATCGCCGGATCCGCGTCCTCCCCGGTCGCCAGCAGCTCCGCGGCGCCCACGATGGCCATGATGGGTGTCCTAAGCTGGTGGGCGGCGTTGGCCAGGAACCGCTGCTGATTGGCCTCCAGCTGGTGCCCCGCCGAAAGGTCCTGGATCACCACCAGCACTTCACCACGACCTTGTTCAGTCCCGGCTAGGCACTCTAGCTTGACCCGAAGAAAGGTTTCCCCATAGCGGACTCCAGCCTCAATACCCTCCCCATTTCTTGTGCAATGGGCGACCGCCTCCGGCAGATTAAAACCTTCCCAGGGATCCGGCAACTCATCGAGCGCTTCCTCGCCGGTCACGCCTAACATTGTGCGAGCGGCGGAATTCGCGAACACGACGTGCCCCTGCGCATCAGCCACCAGTACGCCTTCGGCGAGGCTGTTGAGGATGGAGTTGAGCGTTGCTTCGCTCTCGCGCAGCGCCGTCTCCGCCTCGCGGCGCTGGGTGACGTCCTGGCCGATCTTCAGGAAGCCGCGCGGTAGGCCTCTCGCGTCGCGGAGATAACGGGTCATCCCTTCGATGAACACGCGAGATCCGTCTTTACGCAGATGCCATCTTACGTCGGCGGCCGCGGCCTTCTCACGGGCGGTAGCGAGCTCGTTCTTAGACTCGCGGCTCGCTTGATCTTCCGGCACGTCGAGCATCGCTAACGGCTGCCCGATGGCCTCCTCGGCGGTCCAGCCGAAGATAGACGCGGCGCCGGGCGGCCAACTCTTGATCCGCCCCTGCAGGTCGGTGGTGAAGATCGCGTAGTCCCGTGCGCCTTCCACGATCAGACGGTGTAGCTCCTCGCTTTCCCGAAGGGCTTCCTCTGCCCGTTTGGGCTCGGTGGTGTTGGTGAAGACGATGGCGACCCTCCGGCTTCCCTCGCCGCCGACGCGCGAGGCGTAGACGTCGAACCAACGGTCCAGCGCCTCGGCGTACCTCTCGAAGCGCACGTCCTCGCCCGTCTGGGCGACCCTGCCGAGGGTCTCGAACCAGTACGGTTCGGCGTCCGGGTTGAGCTCGAGCGAGGTCTTGCCTGCTGCGTCCGCGAAGCCCGTCATCCGCCCGAACGCCGGGTTC
>DATADF010000274.1:0-7864 GCA_036258695.1 Actinomycetota bacterium | reverse complement strand
GATGCTTCGGTGGATGTCGTCATCTCGAATTGCGTCATCAATCTGTCGACGGACAAGCAGAGCGTCTTCAACGAAATGGCGCGCGTCGTTCGTCCCGGGGGTCGGGTTGGAGTAACCGATGTCGTTTCCTCGGACTCGTTGTCGCCGGAGCAACGCGCAGAACGTGGGAGCCACGTCGGATGTATCGCCGGCGCCCTGTCGTTCGGCGAGTACGAGGCAGGTCTTCGCGAGGCCGGCTTCATCGATGTGTCGATCTCCCCGACGCATGCCGTCGCGGATGGAATGTTCAGTGCAATCGTGAAGGCGTCCAAACCTCTTGACTGAAAGACCCACCGTCCTTTTCGTCTGCCGCCAGAACGCTGGGCGCTCCCAGATGGCAGCGGCTCTTCTGGAGCGGGCAGCCCGCGGCAGCGTAATGATCGGATCGGCTGGGACTACCCCGGCGGACCAAATCCATGCGGGGGTTCGGGACGCAATGGCAGAAATCGGCATCGACCTCTCGAAGGAATCTCCGAAAGCGCTATCCGACGAGGCGGTGCGCGAAGCAGACGTCGTCGTGACTATGGGGTGCGGCGACGCGTGCCCCGTCTACCCGGGCAAGCGATACCTCGATTGGGAGCTAGACGACCCGGCAGGTAAGTCGGCGGAGGAAGTTCGCCCTATCCGCGACGAGATCGAACGGCGCGTGCAGGCGCTTCTCAGGGAATTGGTCCCGGCGACTTAGGAGTTGCCGAGCACTTCCGCCGTGCCGAACTCCACCTTGCCGAGGACGAGAAAGCCATACAATGTGCGCGGCGGTTTTCCCCCGCCCGACCTTCGCTCCGGCGCTCACGCCGCCGGTCTGAGGAGGTAAAGGGAACCTCGAGTTCTCGGGATGCGGTGGTTGCGCCCCTTTCCGGCGGGGCGATGGGAGCGTGAGTCCCATTGTCACGCCGCGGAGAGGGAGTGTGCGATGACCAAGCAAAAGTCGTTCAAGGAGCGCATCCGCGCGCGCATGGATAAAACCGGAGAGAGCTACGCGACTGCGCGGCGACAGCTGATCGCGAAGTCCGAGACCGAGGCGCGCAAGAAGCGAACCCCTCGCACGATCCGTCCAGTTCGCAAGAACGAAGAGGCGATCGAGAAGAACACCGGTCACGGATGGGACCACTGGTTCAAGTTGCTGGATAAGTGGGGAGCCACGAAGCGCAAGCACGGCGAGATTGCAGGCTGGCTCATGGATGACCAGGGCGTCGACGGCTGGTGGGCGCAGTCGATCACCGTTGCGTACCAACAAGAGCGCGGCATGCG
This sequence comes from Actinomycetota bacterium, assembly GCA_036258695.1. Taxonomy (GTDB): domain Bacteria; phylum Actinomycetota; class CADDZG01; order CADDZG01; family WHSQ01; genus DATADF01. The sequence goes on along the minus strand of DATADF010000274.1, from coordinate 6,574 downwards.
GGCACCCGGTCAACGTCTCGACGGTACGTACAGCGTTACGGCGAGCAAGACCATCAACGCGCCCGTCGCCGAGGTGTTCAAGGCGTGGAACAACAAGCGCATTCGTGAGAGTTGGTTAGGCGAGTTCGAGGTCACCGTCAGGACAACGCGTCCGGCCAAGTCGTTGACCGCCGCGTGGGGAGAGGGCGGCCGGTTGACCGTGAGCTTTGAATCGAAGGGTGCCGGCAAGAGCCAAGTCGCCATGGCTCACGAGAGGATTCCCGACGCCCAGACGGCCGACGAGCTCAAGGCCTTTTGGCGCGAGCGGTTGGCGCTCCTAAAGAAGCGGCTCGAGGGCTAGCCCGCCTAGGAGCAAGCCGCAATTCCGGATGGGTCGGGGTAGGAAGGCCTTCAGATGACCTCGACCCACCCTCCTTTCTTGCTTGCGCAAAGCGAGCCGGCGGGCGGGGCTGCGTTGGAAGAGATTCTGTGGGCCTCCGCGGTCGGTCTCGCTCTGGTGATCGTCGCTCTCGCGTTCGGCCGGATGCATCGCCTCGGCAAGACGCAGCTGCTAACCCGAATGGGCGACCTTGCCGGCCGAGTGACGGGATTGCCTGCATGGGCCGCGCTTCCCACGGCCATCGCCGCCGCCGCACTACTTACCGCAGTGTTCGGCTTCTATTGGGATGTTGCGACGCACATCGATAACGGCCGCGACCCGGGCCCATTCGCGAACGCGGCCCACTACCTGATCATCTTCGGCTTGTTGGGAATCGCGTTCGCCGGGTTCACCGGCGCGCTCCTCGGAGCCGATCGATCCGTGCGATCTTCTATTCGCTTCAGCGACGAGTGGTTTGTTCCGGTTGGTGCCCTGCTCTTGATCGTCTGCGGATCTATTGCCGTTCTCGGCTTCCCCTTGGACGACATTTGGCATCGGATCTTCGGGCAAGACGTCACCTTGTGGGGCCCCACCCATATTCAGATGGTCGGCGGCGCCGCTCTGTCGACGCTCGCGTTGTGGGTTCTCGTTGTGGAGGGCATACGCGCGCGAGGGGATTCGATTCAGCTTCGGGCTCGATTCCGGGTGGAGGAGGCTCTCGTCGCCGGAGCGTTTCTTATCGGCGTCTCCGCTCTCCAGGCCGAGTTCGACTACTCCGTGCCTCAGTTCAGGTTGCTTTTCCATCCTGTGCTGCTGGCTCTATCCGCTGCGGTCGCCCTTGTCCCCGCGCGTATCCGTCTGGGCCGAGGCGGAGCACTGGCGGCTGTGGGTTTCTTTCTCCTGGTACGAGGAATCGTGAGTCTGCTCGTCGGCCCGGTCTTGGGTCACACGACGCTTCACTTTCCTCTTTACATCGTCGAGGCCGTTGCTATCGAGCTTCTCGCTTTGCGCGTAGCTCCTGTTCAACAGGTGAGGTTCGGAGCCTGGTGCGGCCTACTCGTCGGGACGGTCGGGCTTGCCGCCGAGTGGGCTTGGAGCCACCTCTGGATGACGATGTCGTGGCCGGCGGCGCTGTGGCCCGATGCGCTCCTTGCCGTTCTCGCGGGAGTGGCAGGAGGCATTCTGGGCGGCTTCATCGGACGGGAGCTGTCGCAGCACACGATGGAGGTGGGATCGCGTGTGCTCGCTCTCGGCACGGGCATCGCGATCGTTGCTTGTCTGGTTTACCCACTTCCCATCGCCTCGCTCGAAGGTCGCGCAGCTCTTCAAGTCAGTGCCCCCCATGCACCGGCAAGCTCTGTGCGCGTCGAGCTGGAGCCTGTCGACCTGGCACGGGATGCGTTGTGGTTCAACGTCACGGCCTGGCAGGGGAGCGGAAGCGTCGTCGCTCCTCTGGAGCCCGTCGGCGATGGCGCGTATCGCAGCACAGAGGTGCCAATCGCTGCGGACTGGAAGGCTCTTCTTCGGCTGCACACCGAGGACGCGATCGTTGCCGTTCCGATCTATCTCCCCTCCGATCCGGCGATCCCCGCGCCGGGGGTACAGGCCGAGCCAAACGTCGTGCGCGACTTCGTTCCCGACAAGAAAATCCTCTTGCGCGAGGCTAAAGAGACTCCGGCGTGGTTCTCGGTGGTTGGCTACGCGGTACTCGGATTGATCGTGCTGGTATGGATCGCGACCTTGGGGTGGGGACTTCGGCGGATGTCGCCGTTGTAGCCGTTAGCGGCGCCGGACACGAGCGGCTGCTGACTTCGCCTTCCTGGCTAGGTCGTCCGCTTTCTTCCGCGCGGCTGCACCCTGCTCCTCCACCAACTCGAGCTGGCGCCGCAACGATGCCGCCTCCGCTGCGAGCGCATCCGCGTCGCGCTTGGCTGCTTTCGCTTCGGTCGCGAGAGCGTCGGCCTCCTCTTCTCGTCGCACCTCAGCAGGAGAGGGTGAGTCGTCGCCCGCCGACTCCAGCGCGCCCAGGCCCCCAAACGCCTCTTCGAAACCACTCGGAGCCAACTCCTCCTGCAGCCTCCCCTGTTCGAGCAGCTCCTCCTCGTGCTCGGTGTTGGCGGCGAGAAGCGTGTTCGACACCCGTTTCAAAGTTTGGTCGCTGGCAGGCTGGCCTGCGTCCTCGAGGAGCTTCGCCGCGCTCTTAGTGAGCGTTGCGACGACTCGCCGGCGGCGGCGAGAGAGCTCCTGCAGTTGGCTCGGATCTAGTGGCTGTCGCAATGACCGTTGGATGTCGAGCAACTCGTGGATGAGCTCGGGCTGAGCGTCGGCGAGCTGATTGACTGCCCAGAGCGCGGCCGTGGGGCGCTTCAAGGCTGCGACGTCCTTGGCCCCCTGTCGATCACCCTCGGCTCGCAGCTTTTTCGCGAGTTCATTACGCCGCTGTGTGAATTCAGTCGGCGGGACTTTGTAGAGTTCGTCGACCGGATCTGCCGTCGTGTCCTCCTCACACGCGGAGACAAAGCAGCCTATTGAACTGCCTGAGGAACAACGACGCGCTTGGTTTGGTTGGAACGTAGTCAGTTCCGACGTGGTCGCCCTCGTCTAGCAGCCGTAAGGCAGAGAAACGGAGGAGCTCCGAGTGACGGACATGATTCGAACTGAAGGGCTCGTCAAACGTTACGGTGAGGTTGTCGCCCTCAACGGTCTCGACCTGACCGTGCCCAAGGGCACGATTTTGGGTCTACTCGGTCCGAACGGGGCCGGCAAGACGACCGCCGTGCGCATCCTCACCACACTGCTGGAGCCGGACGCGGGCACGGTGGAGGTAGCCGGTCTCGATGTCGGCCGCGAACCACACAAGGTACGCGAGCGCATCGGGCTCTCCGGTCAGAACGCGGCCGTGGACGAGCAACTGACGGGCTACGAGAACCTCGACATGGTCGGCCGCCTCTACCACCTCGGCAAGCAACAGTCGCGGACGCGGGCGCGCGAGCTGCTCCAGATCTTCGATTTGGTAGAGGCCGGCGACCGACCGGTGAAGACGTACTCCGGCGGAATGCGCCGGCGACTGGACCTCGCCGCTGCGCTCGTTGCGAACCCCGAAGTCATCTTCCTGGATGAGCCGACGACAGGGCTCGATCCGCGCAGTCGTTCACAGATGTGGGAGACGATCCAGGACCTGGTTCGTGGGGGCGCGACCGTGCTGCTGACAACTCAGTACATGGAGGAGGCCGACCGGCTTGCCGACGACATCGTGGTTATCGACCGCGGTCAGGAGATCGCGCACGGAACGGCCGACGAACTGAAGAAACAAATCGGCGGCGAGAGGATAGAGACGATCTTGGTCAATGCCGATGACCTGCCGCCGGCTCAGACCATTCTGGGAGGTATCTCGGTGGGCGACGTGGTGGTCGACGAGCAGACGCGCCGGCTCTCCGCGGCGGTCGACGGTGGAGTCGATGCCCTTCGTCAGGTACTCCAACGTCTGGCCGATGCCAACATCGCAGTCGTCGACGTCGGTCTGCACCGTCCGACTCTCGATGATGTGTTCCTGTCGCTCACCGGCCACTCCGCGGAAGAGGTGGCGGAATCGCCCGAGAAGACCGACGGAAAGAAACGACCCGAACGAGGCAAACCTCGTGAGAAGGAGGCCGTCCGATGAGGCAGTTGGCTCTTGCGCTCGCCGACGGCGGCGTAGTCGCGAAGCGAAATCTCATAAAGATCAAGCGCGTCCCGGAGGTCCTCATCTGGACGACGATGTCGCCGATCATGTTCGTGCTGTTATTCGCCTACGTCTTCGGCAGCTCGATCGATATCGCGGGAGACACCTCATACCGCGAGTACTTGATCGCAGGGGTCTTCGCGCAAACGGTGATCTTCGGATCGACTTTCACGGGCGCGGGGCTCGCGGAGGACATGACGAAGGGGGTCATCGACCGCTTTCGCTCGCTACCAATGGCACGTTCGGCAGTTCTGGTGGGGCGCACCGCGAGCGACGTCTTCTATAACTCGACGTCGATCGTCGTGATGTCCATTACAGGGCTGATCGTGGGGTGGCGGATCCACACCGGAGTAGTCGAAGCGCTCGGCGGTTTTCTCCTTCTCCTGCTCTTCGCCTACGCGTTCTCCTGGATCATGGCTTTCGTCGGCCTAAAGGTGGGCAGCGTCGAGATGGTCAACAACGCATCGTTCATGTTCATCTTTCCGCTGACTTTCATCGCGAACACGTTTGTCGAGGTGCAGCGCCTACCCGGGCCACTCGAGACGTTTGGGGAATGGAACCCTGTATCCGCTGTGGCTCAGGCTGTAAGGGAGGCCTTCGGCAACACCAGTAACGTCGCGCCCGATGCATGGTCGTTGCAGAATCCGATCCTGTATTCGCTGATCTGGGTGGCCATCATCCTGGCGGTCTTCATTCCCTTGTCCGTGCGTCAGTACCTGAAGGCGGCCGCGCGCCAGGGTTAAGAGCTTTCGCTCAACCGTTCCACTATCCGCAGCTGAGGGTTCCGGGTGGGCTCGTGCAGACCACCCGGACCTTCTTGCCTCCCCTGAGCAAGTCGACGATAGCTATCGACATATTGTCGGAGTCATTCGTTTCGAAGACCCGGTTGCCGGGATCCGTGTACAAGACAAGCGCGTAGGTTCCGTCGGCTATGCCCTTTAAGGGGATCTGTTGTCCCGGCGTACCCCAGCTGTAGATGTCCACCCACCCGGGTGAGATGCCCTGCACGCCTTGGCCGGCGAAGCAGCCGTAATACAACGGCCATGGCGTCGCGTAGAGGGGGTCGACCCCGTCGCGGCGCTGCACGTCCTGGAGGCAGAACGAGACTTTCTCGCTCGTACGAACGAGACCACGCTCCGACATATCCGGCCGTCCCGGCGCGGCGACGCGACGGAGTTCGTAAAGCGCGAAGTCCTCGAAGTGATAGTGGCCGTGGGCCTGGTGATACGAGAGTGTGCCAATGCTGCGCCGCTCGGTGCATGCACGCGGGCCCGCCCACGCGATGCACTGCTCGGCCAGGGCGTCGCTTCGCGCGGAGTAGTCCTGGGCGCGCGCCACAAGCTCAAATGCGTAGTCGCCCTCATTTGCTATCCAGACACTGAACCGGAGCGCCGGCTCGCCGCCACCGTCGACCTGGCGAATTTCGATGTCTTCCGGAGCCAGCGGCACCAAATTGGGAAGCTGGTCGGCCAGGGTAGGCGTTTGCGGCCGAGCCACAGGCGCGGCGGCGAGCCAGAGGATTCCCGCGAGGCCCACGATGATCGCTCTTTTCATCTTGCTCTTCAGTCTAGGGACCGGCGCTCAAGCTGGCTAGCTCAAAGGTGAACGGGGAGGCCGGCCGACCGCCATGCCTCGAAGCCACCGATCACGTCGGTCGCGTTCGTGAATCCCAGTTCCTGCAGACGACGGGCCGCGAGGCTGGAGGAAAAGCCCTGAGCACAGATCAGAATCACCTGGCGATCCAGATCCTCGCCCACGGCGGGATCTTGATGCCCGGACTCTGGGTCCACGCGCCACTCCAGCACACTTAACGGAATCGGCAGGGCACCCGGAATGGATCCGGCATTCGCTCTTTGATCGTCCGATCGAACATCGATGAGCAGCGCGCCGCCATTTACCGCGTCGAGGGCTTCTGACGGTTCGAGCCGCCGAAGGTGACTACGAGCCTCGTTCAGCAGATCGTGGACCGTTGTTCGCTCCATGGGTAAAAAATTACGGCAGTACGTCGCGTGGGGCTAGCCCATCGGCTCCATGAAGGCGTCGTCCGGATAGCAGTACATCCACTCCTCATCCGGTTCGAAGGACTGAACGATCGGATGGCCGGTAGCGTGATGGTGTTTGGTCGCGTGCGTGTTTTTGGACTGATCGCAGCATCCGACATGGCCGCAGGACTGGCAAATCCGCAGGTGGAACCAGTCGTCACCCAGCTGGAGACATTCTTCGCACCCGTTCGCGCTGGGGTCCACGTCGCGGATCTCGTCTGTGTGGCTGCAATCCGCGTCATCACTCCATAGCTTGAGGTGGCGGCTTGCGGTTTGGACCTCGTAAATAGCCATACCGGCCGATGATAGGAGTTGTCTAGGTCGACTCCCTCACTTTTCCGTCGGTGCCGTGAATGTGCAGCTTCACGCCCTTCTTATTGGAGAGCTCCCGGCCGCCTTGAATCGCTTCCTCTTGCGTGTCGTAGTAGCCCTCGGGCTCCGTCGAGTCGGCCG
>DATADF010000273.1:0-9099 GCA_036258695.1 Actinomycetota bacterium | reverse complement strand
AACCCGGCCCGTGTGCGCCTCGCAGTACTAGCCGGCTAGCGATACAAGCTCGAACCGGGCCCCCCCGCCACGCAGGGGGGGCCGCTCGCGAAAGCCTCGTTAGGCGGCAGGTCAGGGCTTGTCGGCGCCGAAATTAGGAGGGTTACGGTCCGAATCCGGAGGTCTTCCTTATGCGCCGCGTGAGACTGCTGTTGGTACCCCTGCTTCTTGCCGCTCTTCTGCCCTTGGCCGGGCAAGCTTTTTCTAAGCCAGTCAAGTGCCCCTCGGTTAAGCCGGCTCCGCTGAAGTTCGGCAAGCCGATCTTCATCGACGAGAACCGCGCCGGTGGTGAGCCGGTGAGCATCGTCGCCCAGGACGGATCCATCTCCGTGTCCGCCCATGCCGGTACGACACACGTCTACAAGGATCCCGGGGCCGCGCCAGGGGCGACGGACTTCGCCGTCGGCTACTTCAACCAGACGCTCAACTGGCGTTCGACCGACGGAGGCAAGACGTGGAAGTACGTAGGGATCGCGGGGCAGGAAGTTGGCCCCCACAGCCCGACTTCGACCGGGTTCTCGGACCCCGACTTCGCGATGGACGAGGGCGGCCGCATTTACAACGTCGAGATCGACCTCGCGAACGTCGCCGTGTTCTCGAGCTCCGACGATGGACAGAGCTACCCGCGCGCGAACCCGATCGCAGCATCGGGCGACCGTCCCTGGGTCACGGGGGCAGAGCCGGATGAAGTCTTTCTGTATGTGAACCTGCCGAAGCAGCTGTGGCGTTCGACCAATGGGGGACTTACCTGGACGCTCGTCGGTCAGGGAGGTGCGGTTCCTGTCGGTAGCAAGCTGCTCGTCGACCCGCTCAAGCCGAAGACCGGATTGATCGGCGGGATCATCAGTGGCAGCGCGCCGGTCGGAGTAGCCATCTCCGCCGACGACGGCGCGACGTGGGAAACGTTTGAAGGCGCCCAGCTGGCCGAGAGCCAGCAGTTCTTCGGGATCCCCGGTGTGGACCGCGCGGGTAACGCCTATCTGGCCGCGGCCGGTGGCTACAGCGGTACCGGTGACACCGAGCCCAATGGAGTGGTCACTTACAACTACTTCGACCGCAAGACGAAGAAGTGGGGCAAGACCGTCACCCTCGACACTCCCGACGGCGATGCTCTGTGGCCGTGGATCGTGGCCGGCGACGACGGCCGGGTCGCGATGACTTGGTATCAGAGCTTGAAGGGCAAGCCGAACGAGTTCCACGTGTACGTCGCCTACACCACCAACGGTCGCGGCACCACCGTGACTTGTTCGGATGGCTCGAAGAAGTTCATCCCACCGCAGTTCAGCATCGTCAACGCGTCCAAGCGGCCGATCCACGTCGGGTCGATCTGCCTCGATGGGACGGCCTGCAACGCCAACCCGAGCTTCGAGGGTGGAGACCGTCGCCTCGGCGACTTCTTCACGATCAACTTCGACCACACCGGCAGGCTATTCATCGCCTCGGCCGACACCACGCTTACCAGCGCGTTGGAGACACCCAAGCCCGTCGGTAACCCGATCTTCATCAAGCAGATCGCCGGCGACTTGATGCTGCTCAAGCCCGACAAGATCCGCAAGACGCGTCCGCTCTGCGCGACGCCTCAGTGCTGAGAGGAGCTCAAGGGCCGGTCGTTTGACCGGCCCTTACTCTTTCTGGGTGGAGGCCAACCGGGTTAGTCGCAACGTTGCAGCGGGGCTGCTCGCGCTCGCGCTGCTGCCGCTGGCGGGCACGGCCCTCTCGAAACCCGTGACATGCCCGTCTGTTGACCCCGCTCCGCTCAAGTTCGGCAAGCCCGTTTTCATAGACGAGCACCGCGCCGGCGGAGAGCCCGTCAGTGTCGTTGCTCAGGATGGATCGATCTCCGTCTCGGCTCACGCCGGCACGACCCACCTCTACAAGAACCCCGACGCGGCCCCGGGGATCGAGGACTTCGCGGTAGGCTACTACAACCAGACGCTGAACTGGCGCTCCACGGACGGCGGCAAAACGTGGAAGTACGTCGGCCTGATGGGAAGAGAGGATGGCCCTCACAGCGCTACGTCGTCGGGATTCTCCGATCCCGATTTCACGATGGATGCCGGCGGCCGCATCTACAACGTCGAGATCAACCTCGCGAACGTCGCGGTGTTCTCGAGCTCGGACGATGGGCAAAGTTATCCGCGTGCCAATCCCATCGCTGCATCGGGGGACCGGCCATGGGTCACAGGCGGAGAGAAGGACGAGGTATACCTCCTCGTCAGCGGCCCCAGCCAGCTGTGGCGCTCCACAAATGGCGGCTTGACCTACACGTTGATTTCGGACCAGTTCCCGGTGCAGGACAAGCTTTTGATCGACCCGCTCAATCCCAAGACCGGTCTGATCGGAGGGACGACCGGAGGGGTGGCCATCTCGAAGGACGACGGTGTCACCTGGGATATCTATGAGCCGCACAAGCTCGGGATCTTCACGGCTTTCTTTTTGGTCCCCGCGGTTGATCGTGCCGGCTGGATCTACTCGGTGCGAGCCGGCGGCTACGGGGGCCCGGGAGATACCGAGCCCAGCGGGGAGGTGACCTACAACTACTTCAACCGGTCCACGAAGAAGTGGGGTAGGCCGGTTCAGATTCCGACCCCTAAGGGCGATGCGTTATGGCCCTGGGTCATAGCTGGGGACGAGGGCCGCGTCGCCGTTACTTGGTATCAGACTCACGCGAGCGACCCGCGCAAGTTCTACGTCTACGTCGCGTATTCGATGAATGGCCACGGCTCGAACGTCCGCTGCTCTGACGGCTCGACGCGATTCGTCCCACCGCAGTTCGAGGTCGTGAACGCGTCGGGACGTCCGATCCATATCGGACAGATCTGTCAGGGCGGAGTTGGCTGCAACACGAACTTGACGGAAGGCGGTGACAGGCGGCTCGGCGACTTCTTCACGATCAACTTCGATCACGCCGGAAGGCTGTTCGTCGTGAGCGCGGACACGACTTTGACGAATCCGCTGGAAGGGCCCAAGCCCGTGGGCAATCCGATCTTCATCCCGCAGATCGCCGGCGATCGGATGCTCGAGAAGCCCGACAAGATCCGCAAGACCCGGCCCCTCTGCGCCGAGCCGAACTGCTAGGCCGCCTTCTCCACTTTCTCAACTCCGTCCGAGCGAGTTCGTTCCTCTAGAAGATCGATCACTGCTTCCTCGATCGCGCCGTGGAAGGCTGGTTGACCGATCTCATCGACGTCACCGAGCGGCTCCACCTCGATGATCCAGCCGGAGCGAAAACGATCGAAGACGCGCGGGTCTATGTACGACGCCCGGCATACCGCGGGGGTGTTGCCGAGATAGTGGGCGACGTCCTGAACCGTTCGGACGATCGCGCGATGGCGCGCCGTCTTGGATGTCGCAGCACGGCCGTAGGTTGCGATTCCGACGGCGGCGAGGACCGTCGCACTCCAGGTGCGGAAGTCTTTGGCGGTGAACTCGTGATCGGTGATCGACTTGATGTATTCGTTGATGTCGGCGGACTTCACATCCCTCCATTCGCCGTTGGATTGGTACGCGAGCAGCTCGCGGCCCGTGCGGCGACGTTTGAGCTGAACCACGATGTCACGGACCTGGGGATCGCCCACCGATAGGACGCGTCTCTTGCGGCTCTTCGACATGTAGTCGAACGTGATCACGCCGTTCTTCACGGTTACGTGGTTTCGCCGCATCGTGGCGAGGCCGTAGCTCTGATTGTCATCCGCGTAGCCCTCGGTTCCGATGCGAAAGAAGCCGATATCCAACAGACGCACCGCGCAGGCCAAGACCCTGTCCTTATTCAGGCCCTTGCTCTTCAGGTGCTTGCGATAGGTCTTCCGAATGGCCGGCAGGGCCTTGGCGAAATCCAGCATGTGGTCGAACTTCTCTTGGTCACGCCGCGTACGCCAGGCGGGGTGATACAGGTACTGTTTGCGTCCGGCCGCATCGGTACCGACGGCTTGGAGATGGCCGAGTGGATCGGGGCATATCCAGACATCGGTCCAGGCGGGTGGGATCACGAGGTCGCGGATGCGCGCCAGATCTTTGCCCGCCTTTACGGGCCGTCCATTAGCGTCTAGGTATTCGAAGCCGCGCCCGCGCTTGCGGCGCGTGATCCCAGGTGACGAACAGTCCGCGCGTCTCAGTCTCGGCACGGCCCATCTTTTCCCTGCGCCATCGGCGTTTACCCACCGGGCGTCTCGGATAGATACGGGCGGACGAGCGTGCCTCGTTTCGCGCCGCCTCATTCACGCTTGTTTCAGACCGGAATGCAGGAAGGAGCTTCCGTGGACGCCGAGACCTTCGTTTGTGACCGATGCGGTCGTGAGTGGCCGCGCAACCAAATGAAAGAGGTCTTCAAAGAAGAGGGCGGCGAGAGGGTGAAACTCACGGTCGATCCCGAATGTCTCGACGAGATCATGGCCGAGACCGGGAAGGTCACGGGTACTCCGGGCGATGAGAAACAGATGGCCGCCGAAGTAGTTGAGGAGGGACCCGGTCCCGCCGAGCGCGAGAGCATGAAGGAGTAGCCGGGGCCTCGCCAATTAAGGTAGGTCCATGGCTCAGAACTCGTCGCATACCCCGCCGGATCGAAACCTCGCTCTAGAGCTCGTTCGCGTCACCGAGGCAGCAGCCCTCGCGGCCGCGCGCTGGATGGGTCGCGGAGACAAGGAGGCCGCCGACCAGGCCGCCGTGGATGCGATGCGCCTATTGATGGACACCGTGCCGATGGACGGCGTAGTTGTCATCGGCGAGGGCGAGAAGGACAACGCTCCGATGCTCTACAACGGCGAGGAGATTGGAAACGGGCAACCGCCCGTCGTCGACATTGCCGTCGACCCCATTGACGGCACGACGCTGACCTCGAAGGGAATGAACGGTGCGCTCTCGGTCGTCGCCCTCGCGGAGCGCGGAACGATGTTCGACCCCGGCCCCTGCGTCTATATGGAAAAGATCGCCGTCGGGGAGGAGGGGGCCGACGTCATCGATCTCGACGCGCCGATTGCCGACAACCTCGAGAAGCTGGCCAAGGCTAAGAAGAGCTCCGTATCCGATATCACCGTTGTGATCCTGGAGCGCGACCGCCACGATCAGATCGTGAAGGAGGTCCGCGAGGCCGGCGCGCGGGTGAAATTCATCACCGATGGTGACGTAGCCGGAGCTATTGCCGCCGCGCGAGAGCACACCGGCGTGGACATGCTGATCGGAATCGGAGGTACTCCGGAGGGCGTCATCGCGGCCTGCGCGATCAAATGTCTCGGAGGCGCCATCCAGGGGCGCCTGTGGCCGCGCAACGAAGAGGAGCGCGAGGCCGCCGAGCAACAGGGTTACGACATCGACAAGATCCTGACCACGGACGATCTTGTAAGCGGCAACGACGTCTTCTTCGCCGCCACCGGTATTACCGAGGGGGATTTGCTGCGCGGCGTCCGCTATCGCGGCGATGGCGCGATCACGCAGTCGATGGTGATGCGATCTCGCTCCGGCACGGTGCGCGTCATCGACGCGCTGCACCGCCGCGAGAAGCTTAAGAAGTACTCCAAGATCATCTACTAGCCGCCCGGGCACTCATTTGGCCGGCAGGTTCGAACGCGCCCGCAAGGTCGCACTCGACATCAGTCCGCTGCGCGAGTCGGTTCCCTATCGCGCTCTGTGGCTAGGTCAGCTCGTTTCGTTGATCGGCACCAACATGAAGGTGGGCGCTGCCGCCTTTCAGGTCTACGAGATCACCGAGTCGTCGGTTGCTGTGGGTCTGATCGGGCTCGTCGAGGTAGTGCCCCTCATCCTGTTCTCGATCATCGGAGGGGCCATCGGGGATCGAATGGACCGCCGACTCCTGCTCTTGCGAACGCAGGCAGGGCTGCTTGTGACTTCAGCGCTGTTGATGGTGGTCGCACTGGCGGACAGCCCTCCGTTGGCCCTCATCTACGTTCTGCTTGGAGTGAGTGCGGCAATCACCGCGATGGATCAACCAACTCGAACCGCGCTGGCTCCGAGCCTCGTGCGGCCCGACCAGATCGCGTCTGTCTCCGCCTTGCGCCAGGTCGTCTTCCAGACCACGCAGATCATCGGCCCTGCTATCGGCGGCGTGGTGATCGCAGGTTTCGGCGTCGCGGCCGTCTACGGAATCGATGCCGCTAGCTTCATAGCCGGCTTGGTGGCTCTGAGATGGGTCCCGGCCAGCCCTCCCTCTGCCATAGAGGGGAAGACCAGGCTCGAGTCCATCCGCGAAGGGATGCGGTTCGCGCTGCGAACCCAGGCGATCCTGGCGATCTTCGTCATCGATCTCGTCGCCATGATCTTCGGGATGCCGCGCGCAGTCTTCCCGGCGCTCGCTCAACAGACCTTTGGGTTGGGCGCGAGTGGGCTCGGGTTGTTGTTCGCGGCTCCATCTCTCGGAGCACTGCTAGGCGCGCTCGCCTCGGGATGGGTGCGCACCGTCGCCCGCCGAGGGATCGCCGTGATAGCCGCCGTAGCCGGGTGGGGACTCGCCATCACCCTCGCCGGGCTCTGCGTTTTCTCGTTCCCCTTGACCTTGTTCTTCCTAGCCGTAGCCGGAGCGGCCGACGTGTTCAGCGCGGTCTTCCGCGGAACGATCCTGCTCGAGTCGACTCCCGATCGGCTGCGGGGCCGGCTGTCGGCAGCGAACATCATGGTCGTTACTGGCGGCCCGCGCCTCGGTGATGTAGAGGCCGGTCTGGTGGCCGGGCTGATCGGTGCCCCGGGTTCGATCGTGGTCGGCGGCGTCGCCTGTCTCGTGGGCACGGGCGTTGTGGCGGCCGCCTTTCCCAAGTTCCGCAGCTACGTCGCGCCGCCGGATACCGAGGCAGGTGCCGGGTTGGACGAGAGCGAAATACAGCTCGACCAGACATAGCTCTCGGGGCGTCGAAAGGACACTTTGTGCGATTTCACCTGCGACTTCTGCTCGTGTGTGGGCTCCTCGCCGCGGTGACGATTCCGGCGGTCGATGCCTCTCCGTCCCATGAGGGTGGGGCCTTCTACATAGTTCATTTCCAGAATCGGATCACCGATCCCGCACGTAGCCGGCTCGAACAAACCGGAATGGAGATCCTCGACTACATCCCGCGCAACTCCTATGTTGCGTGGGGGACCGCCGGTCAAGCCCGCGCCGCGACGACATTGCGGGAGATCGAGCAGGTCTCCGCCGTCGTGCCAGAACAGAAGTTTCATTCGGACGCGTTTCCACCCGGACTTTCGCCGGTCACAGTGGATCTCTCGGTCCGACCCGAGGGTCTCGGTGACCTCTTGGCAGAACTGGACGCCGTCGGCGATGCACACCACGTAAGCCATTCCCGCCCGGACGGATCGTTGATAACAATCACGGCCGTCGTGCCCTCGGTCTTTCTCAGTGATATCGCGGCGCGTCCCGCGGTCTTGTCGATCGATCCGGCGTCGCCCGGCTTGATTCCCGACGACGAAGCAGGAGGCGCGGTGCTGGCCGACCACATCCAGGAGGGTCTGCCTGCAGCCGGCTACAGGGACTGGCTCAAGGACCAGAAACTCGATGGCAAGGGCGTGATCGTCGCGATCGTCGACACGGGGATCGAGGAGCTTCATCCCGCGCTGGCGGGACGAGTAGTAGAGACCTATCAGTACGGGGCGGACCCCGGCGACACCTTTGGTCACGGCACGCATGTGGCCGGAATCGTGGGAGGAAACCCGCCGGACCCGTTCGACCTCAGGGACTCTAGGGCGCGCGAATACGGGCTGGGTGTCGCTCCCGCAGTCCAGTTCGTAGACCAGAACGCGCTATCCACGGACCAGACCGAGGTCAGCAGTGAGCCACCCGATCCGGACCGCTTCGAGCTCTATAGCAGCGACGCGTGGAAGGCGGGCGCGCGGATGTGGAACGCGTCGTGGAATACAGGTGAAGGGGCGCGGGTCGGCTATACCCCCAGCACGCGCATGATGGATGTGCTCACGCGGGACGCCGTGTTCGGCAAGCGCGGGCAGGAGGAATTTCTTCTGGTCTTCTCCGCCGGGAACTCCGGCCAAGCCGGACCGACCGCGCCGCACGAGGCGAAGAACATCATCGCGGTAGGGGCAACCATGTCTGGTCGTGGCCAAATCTGTCAGGGCAACAACTGTGTTCCCACGCATCTCAGCACGTCCGATATCGACCGGGTCGCCTCGTTCTCATCGCGCGGGCCCACCAAAGACGGTCGCATCTTCCCAACGGTCTCCGCGCCGGGCGGCCACGTCGTATCGACCCGCGCACCCGAGGCCGCCTTCTGCAATGAGCCTCCCCACGACAGCGCTCTGCTCTATGCGTACTGCAGCGGGACATCCATGGCGGCCCCGCACGGGGCCGGCGCGGCGGCGCTCATCCATCAGTGGTGGAAGAAGTCACATGCGAGTCTGCCGTCACCTGCGATGGTTCGCGCTCTGCTCGTAAACGGTGCGACGGACATGGGAGACAACGATGTTCCAAACGTCAACGAGGGTTGGGGCAGGATCAATCTTGCGGCAGTGTTCGCGAAGGGTCCGGCCGAGTTTCACGATCAGGACTCGACCTTTTCCGGCCCGGGCCAATCCCGGACCTACACCGTCGACGTCGCTCCCGGCTCAGAGAGCCTGCGCGTCACCCTGGCGTGGAGCGATGCACCGGGGGCCATCCTGAAGGCACCACCTGCCGGACCGCTCTCGCCCCCGACCCTCGTCAATGATCTCGACTTGACCGTCGAGTTCCTCGGCGATCGCGAGCTGACTTGGAGAGGAAATGTGTTTCAAGGCGGCATGAGCGCCCTGGGCGGAAAGGTCGATCGCCTGAACAACTTGGAGAATGTGTTCCTTTACAACCCGCTGCCCGGCACGTACCGGATCACCGTGCGCGCCCACAACATTCCCGGTGACGGTGTTCCTTACGAGGGAGATAAGACCGATCAGGATTTCGCCCTCGTAATCCGAAGCACGCGCTGAACCTCGCGCGTCGACTTTCTGGGCGCAGGGCGGACGCAGTCGACACTCCGAATGGCCGCCGTCGCAGAAGCGCGACTGGAGCTGACGCGATCACTCTGGATCACCGCGCGTTACTCCCGCGCGGCGATCACTCTGGATCACCGCGCGTTA
>DATADF010000272.1:0-8783 GCA_036258695.1 Actinomycetota bacterium | reverse complement strand
ATCTCTGAGGTTCTCGGGGAGATTCAGGATCCGGAGCTCCACCGAGGCCTGAACGAGCTGAACATGGTGCGCAACATCGCGATCGAGGGCGACCGCGTGCGCGTCCTCATCGCCCTGACGATTCCCGGGTGCCCCTTGAAGGACTACTTCCACACGGTCATTCCGGCAAAGCTGAAGGAACGGTTCCCGGAGATCTCCGACGTCGCCGTGGAACTCACCTCCATGACCGAGGACGAGCGCCAGGCCCTCGTAGGGGGGCTACGTAAGGAGACGCCTACTCCATTCGCCGATGGAGAGAGCACTACGCAGGTGATCGCAGTGGGCTCGGGCAAGGGCGGCGTCGGTAAGTCGACGACGACTGTGAATCTGGCCGCCACGCTGGCGAAGTTGGGACACTCCGTCGGACTGCTCGACGCGGACGTATGGGGTTTTTCGATCCCGCGCATGATGGGGGTCCACGACCGTCCCACCGTTGTGGAGGACATGATCATGCCGCCGGAGATGTTCGGCGTGAAGGTCGTGTCTATCGGACTCTTCACCGGCGAGGACAATCCGGTCGTCTGGCGCGGCCCGATGTTGCACAAGGCGCTGCAGCAATTTCTAACCGATGTGCACTGGGACGACCCCGACTATCTGTTGGTGGATCTGCCTCCGGGCACCGGCGATGTGTCTATCTCTATAGCGCAGTTCCTTCCCGGAGCGCACATGATCGTGGTCACGACGCCGCAGGCCGCGGCAGAGAAGGTGGCGCAACGCGCCGGGTTCATGGCGGAGAAGACGGGGCTCAAGGTCTTGGGGGTCATGGAGAACATGTCTTACTTCCGCGGCGACGACGGCAAGGCGTACCCGATCTTCGGCAGCGGCGGCGGTAAAGCGTTGGCCGACAGGTTGCAAGTCCCCTTGCTCGCGGAGATTCCGCTGGATCCGGTCCTTCGCGAGCTGGCCGACCGCGGTGCTCCGGCTGTGCTCGAGGCCCCGGAGACAGAGGTCGCTCGAACCTTCGAGTTGGCCGGCAAGGAGATCGTGAATCTCATTCCTCCGCGCCCGCGCGCGCCGAAGAGGATCAAGCTCCCCCTGTTGGTGCAACCTCCGGCCGCTCACTAGGACAGCGCCTCATAGCGCGGTGAAGATCTATACGAAGAAGGGCGACGACGGCAGCACCGGCCTTCTCTACGGAGGCCGCGTCAGTAAGGACGATGCGCGCGCCGACGTCTACGGCACTATTGACGAGGTCGTCTCGGCATTGGGCCTAGCGCGGGCCGCAGGGCTGGTGGATCAGGTCGTAGCAATCGTGATTCGCCTGCAACGTGAGATGTTCGTAGTTGGTGCTCAGCTGGCGACCAGTGCAGAGAATCAGCACAAGCTCCAGGATGGTGTCTCGCGAGTCACCGGCGATATGACCGCGGAGGTGGAGTCGGATATCGACCGGCTCATCGAGCATCATCCCTTGCCCGAGGAGTTCATCCTCCCGGGAGAGACCCTTTCTTCTGCCGGCTTGGATCTCGCGCGATCGACCGTCAGGCGTGCGGAGCGCAAAGCCGTGACGCTTCAGCGGCAAGGCGTGCTCGACGACGCGGAAGTGCTGCGCTACTTGAATCGCGTCTCAGACTTGCTCTTCGTCCTTGCGCGGTTTGAGGAGGCAGAGCGCGGTACAAAAGCCCCGCCCTCGCGTACCCGATGAGGCCGTTTCGTTTTTGCCCTAATTGCGGTTCACAGCTTGATTCCAGCACTAGCGATCCCGAGGTGACGTGCGATTCCTGCGGGGACACCTGGTACCGCAACCCCGCGCCCACGGTGGGATGTGTCTTGCTGCGGGACGGCAAGGCGTTGATCAGCAAACGAGGCAGCGAGCCGTTTAAGGACCGCTTCGACGTTCCGGGTGGTTTTCTCGAACCGGGAGAGGAAGCTATCGAGGGACTGAAGCGAGAGATCAAAGAGGAGCTTGGCGTCGAGATCGCTACCTCCATAGCGGATTGCCTTCAGATCGAACCGCACCGTTACGGCCCCGACGGCGACTGGACGCTCGCGATTGGTTTCAAGGGGTCGATTGCAAAGGGCGAGCCGTCCCCGTCCGATGATGTGGCGGCGATCGAGTGGGTAGGTCTGTCGGAGCTAGATTCGATCGATTTCGCCTGGGAGCACGACCGCAGACTCGTACGAAAGGCGCTTAGCGATGAATGAGCGCGAATTGGCTCGGCTTCTCGGGTGGGCGCGCGTGGGTCTAGGCGTCGCGTTGTTCGTCGCGCCTCGCGCGTTCACCCGACTATGGCTCGGTGATCGCTACCTCGACGCGCCGGCCCGCATGGCGCTGCGGGGCATGGGAGCACGGGATCTCATCCTGGGTGCGGGACTGCTGCGCGCGCTGGAGCGCAACGGGGACGCGCGTTCGTGGGTGGAGGCGGGAGCAGCGGTGGACGCGGCCGACTGCCTCAACTCGATTGCTTCGTGGGACGACCTGCCGCGCTGGCGGCAGCTCGTCACCTTGGCGACCGCCGGGGGAGCCGCCGCTCTCGGCGTGCGGATCGCGCCCGCGCTCGATTAGCTCGTAGGCGCCCGGCCTTCCTGGGCCCAGCGTTCGCGGCGGGCGGCGTCGATCTCCTTTGATGCCTTCACCCCGCGGTCTCGGAGCGCGAAGAAGATGAGCCGCTTGCGATCCATGACGAAAAATCTCTTGGCGTACTTGCGCAGGGCCGACTTGTCGATCGTGAATCCGAGTCCGGGCGCGGTAGGCGGTTCGAGCTTTCCTTTGTCGTGAAGAAAAGGTTGCTCGAGCATCGCGTCGCGGCCTTCCGGCACCCAGCCGGGAGGGTCATACGGGAACTCAAGAGGTTTCTTGCCGGCAAAGCCGGATGCCAGCATCAACTGCAGGTTGACGGCGAAACCCACGCCATTTGTCCAGGTATGCGGTGTGTAGAGGACGCCGCGCTCTCGGCACAGCTGAACGATGCGCCACGTCTGGGCGATGCCTCCGGTGAACATCGCGTCGGGCTGAAAGACCGAGTAGCAGCCGCGTTCGATCATCATCGCGAGTTCCGGATACGCGGAGGTATGCAGTTCGCCACCCGCGATCGGCACGCGGGAGTACTTGGTTAGCGCGGCGAGATCGTCGTACGCGTCCATGGGCAGCGGTTCTTCCAGCCAGGCCACGCCTTCGTCTGCGCACGCATCGGCGAAGCGTTTCGCGCGCTCGAGGTCCCACAAGGGCGCGCCGGCCACGGAAGTCACGCGCCAGGCTTGATTAGCATCGACCGCGACCGCCATACGATCGCCGACCGCCGCGCTGGTCTCCTTCATCTGCTGGATGTCGGCGGCCTCGTCTTCGTGCACCCGGATCTTTATCGTGCGGAATCCCTCCGCGTAGCGCGCCTCGGCTTCCGCTACGCGCTCATGAGGGGAGCGGACCTCCCCCGTTGACGCGTAGACGTCGATGCTCTTGCGGGCGCGTCCACCGAGGAGCTTGTAGACCGGTTTGCCGGCGATCTTTCCCTTGATGTCCCAGAACGCGGGCTCGATCCACCAGTTGCGCCACCCGAGATAGGACATCTCGCGCAATCTCTGCTGGATGAGGTCGATATCGGCACGCTCGCCTATGAGGTACGGGCCGACCAGTCCACCGAGACCCGCGCGCTCGCGTGTGATCGCGGGCCCCGCGCTCCATCCCTCCACTCCTTGGTCGGTGATGACGCGAATCAGCGTGGCGCGATTGTGAGTCTGGGGAAAACCAGGGATCCAACTGGGATGAAATGGCGCAGGGAGAGGCGCCGAGAAGTGATACAGCTCGACGCGCGCGACGCGTTGATCGGTCGTGTCAGCCACGGCCCCACCCGGTGGCGGGCCTGCAAGCACTCAACTCGCAGCATCCGTGAGCTCGACGGGTACCGCCTCCTGGACCGGCAGTTGTCGGTCGGCTTCGTTGGTCGGGTCCGAGAACTCGATTCGATTGCGTCCGTTTGCCTTCGCTCGATAGAGCGCGTTGTCGGCGCGTACCGTGGTCGTCCCGACGTCGTCGTCCTTCAGATGTACCGCCACTCCGGCGGAGAAAGTCGCGAGTGGGTCGCTATCGGCCCATAACTGCTTCAGGCGTTGCATCGCTGCCAAGGCTCCGAGTTGGTCCGCTTCCGCCATGAGGAGGGCGAACTCCTCACCCCCGTAGCGAGCCACGGTATCCGTATGGCGCGCGATCGATCGAAGCGCTTTGGAGAACTGACGAAGCGTTTCGTCTCCGGCGGGGTGCCCGTACTTGTCGTTCACCATCTTGAAATGGTCGAGATCTATCAAGGCCAGGGCGTCTCCGACCTGAATCTCTGCGAGAACCCGGTCGAAGCCTCGGCGATTCGGTAGTCCCGTCAAAGAATCGCTCTCAGCGGCACGGGCGAGACGGCGAGTCGCATGCACACGCGCCAACGCGCGGCCGGCCTCGTTCGAGAGCAGGTCGGCCACCCGGCCGTAAAAACTTTCGAGCTGGTTCTTGCGGCGCGACCAACCTGTGATCAACAAGCCAAGGAGCTCTCCGCGATCCCCGAGGACTGGAACGTAGAGAACGGACGTGACATCGAGGCCACGGCGAAGCGCGTCTGGGAACAAGTCAACCTTGGTCACATCCGGCAGCAGCGTGGGGCGGTTGCTCCGCAGGCTTCTTTCTGGAGGCCATTTTTGAGCAGTGGGGTCCAGTTCGTAATCCCCGAGGGCTTTCGGAAAGTTGGTCTGGCCGCGATTGACCAGCAGCGAGGATTCCTCACTTGTGGTGAGGAAGACGGCGCGGTCGGCACGCAAGAGTTGGAGCGCCAGCCCGGACGTGATGTCGGCGACATCTCTCTCGTCGATTGCTCGGACCAGGCTTGTGCTTGCGTCGACCAACGAGTTCGCCGCCCGACGCGCTCTGATCAGCCGCGTGGTGCTGCCCGCCAGAATCTCGCCGACCAATACCCATACCGGTCCCGCGACTGCGGCTCCCACCAACGCGGTGCGGAACTCCTGACCTATTTCGGGGACGAGATACGAAGCGAGACCAATCGGAGCGACAAGTAGCGCGGTTCCCGGAGGCTGGGTCAGACCGACCGCCGCAAAGGTGAGCGTGTACAGCGGCAGATAGGGATTGAATGGACCGGGGAACTGGGAGTTGGCGACCCCCAGCAGGACGAAGCTCACCATCACGGGGAACAGAAAAGTCCACGGCGACCACTTATCCCATGGGAGGAACCGGAACACGATGCCGGAGAAGATCCCTATTCCTCCGAGGTAGGCGATCAATCCCCGAGTCCCGCTCGGCAACAGCAATGAAGTCAGGATGACGTGAGCGCCGCCCGCGAAGAATAGGAAGCTGACCAGCTTGCCGAGCGCGCTGCCCCCACGCCCGAAAGCCAAGGCCTCGAGCCTCGACCGGCTCGTTTCTTCCCGCGAAGTCATCGCTCGCGCATCCGCTCTTTGATTGGGGGTGCGTCGGATTGTTCCACAGAGCCTCTCGATCAGGCCACTAGGTCGTGAACGTGGACTTGGCCCCCTGGAGCCCTAGGCTTGCGCTGTGAGCAAGTGGCCGTTCTCCGATCATCACGACGAGCTCCGGCAGACGATCCGCTCCTTCGTCGAGGCTGAGCTTGCCCCGCACGCCGACGAATGGGAAGCCGCCGGCGACTTTCCGGACTGGGTCTTCAAGCGAATGGGTGACCTCGGCTTCCTCGGCCTCGCCTATCCCGAGGAGTACGGAGGGGGAGGCGCCGATTACCTCTGCAACATAGTGCTGGCCGAGGAGATGACTCGCTGCAATTCCGCCGGTGTTGCTATGGCGATTGCCGTTCAGACGGACATGGCGGTGCCTCCGCTCTACAAATTCGGCACCGAAGAGCAAAAGCAGCGCTACCTCGTCCCGGCGATCAAGGGCGAGAAGATCTTTTGTCTCGGCATCACCGAGCCGGACGCGGGATCCGACGTCGCCTCGATCTCCACCACCGCTCGCAAGGTCGATGACGGCTGGCTCGTCAATGGCCGCAAGATCTTCATTACCAACGGTCGTCGAGCCGACGCCATCACATTTGTCGCCAAGACCGATCCCGGCGCGGGGCATCAGGGCATCTCTCTGTTCGTTGCCGATACCGACACCGAGGGATTCGAGGTTGCCCGGACCCTTGAAAAGCTGGGGATGCATTCGTCCGACACGGCTGAGATCGTGTTCACGGACATGCTCCTGCCGGGCGACGCGCTCCTGGGCAAGGAAGGCGAGGGCTTCTACAACATCTCGTGGGAGCTACAGGGCGAGCGCCTGATCGGCGCGGCGGGAACGATCGCCGGGGCGCGGCGCATGGTGGAAGCCGCCACCGCTTACGCGCAACAGAGGGAGACCTTCGGCAAACCCCTGGGCAAGCATCAGGTCGTGCGCCATCTGATTGCCGATCTCGCGACGGAGGTGGAGGCTGCTCAGCAACTCGTCTATCGGGCCGCGTGGAAGGTCCACGTGGGCGAGTACCCGGTACGTGAGATCTCCATGGCGAAGCTTCTGACGGGAGAGGTCGCTTGGAAGACCGCCGATGCGGCACTTCAAGTCTTCGGCGGCTACGGCTACTCGATGGAATTTCCGATCCAGCGCGCATGGAGAGATACGCGTCTCATCCGAATCGGAGGCGGCACCGACGAGGTGATGCGAGAGGTGATCGGGCGAATGGAGGGGCTGTGAAGGCACTCGAGCAGACTGAGCTCTTCGCGCCCGAGCACGAAGAACTGCGCGCGTCGGTTCGGACGTATGTCGAACGTGAGCTTCTGCCTAATGCCGAGGACTGGGAGAAGGCGGAGCTCTTCCCGCGCGAGGTCTTCGAACGTATGGGGGCGCTCGGTTTTCTGGGCATGAAGTTCCCCGTCGAGGTCGGTGGCTCCGCGGATTACCTCGCGGACGCGGTCGTCACGGAAGAGATAGCCCGCTGTGGGTCCGGAGGCGTCGCGGCGTGCATTGGCGCCCATAAGGACCTGGCGAGCTTGTACGTGGGCAACTTTGGCTCACCGGAACAGCATCAGCGTTGGCTGGTTCCCGCAATCGCCGGCAAGTTGGTCGGCGCATTGGGCGTTACGGAGCCCGACGCCGGGTCAGACGTAGCCGGGATCAAATCCACGGCGCGCAGGGACGGCGACTCCTGGATCCTCAATGGATCGAAGATGTTCATCACCAACGGGGCGTGGGCGGACTTCGTCGTCGTGGCTGCGAAGACCGACACCGAGATCCAGCCGGCTCATCTCGGAATCACGCTCTTCGTGGTGGATAAGGACACGCCGGGCTTTTCCGCGCGACGGATGCGGATGCTCGGCTGGCGTACCGGCCAGACCGGGGAGATCTTCCTCTCGGACGCTCGCGTTGACGACTCCTGTCGCCTCGGAGATGAAGGGTCTGGATTCCTGGCGATCATGCAGAACTTCGTGTGGGAGCGGCTCGTGATGGCGCTCGGCGCCGTTTCGGGCGCGCAACGCACCTATGAGTTGGCGAAGAACTATGCACTCGATCGTCGGGCCTTCGGGCGGGAAGTCGGCAAGTTCCAGATCTGGAGGCATCGATTCGCCGACATGATCACTCGGATCGAGGCCGCTCGGGCGCTGACCTACTCGGCCTTGAGATCGTTCGTTGAGGGAGACGGAGCCATCGGCGCCGCGGCTATGGCGAAGCTTTATGCAACGGAACTCGCCGCGAAGGTCGCCGACGAATGCGTGCAGGTGCATGGTGGCTACGGGTACATGATGGAATTTCCCGCTCAGCGCGCATTGCGCGACGCGCGGCTCGGCCCCATCGGGGGCGGGACTTCTCAGATCATGCGAGAGATCATCGGCCGCTCACTCGGCCTCTAACTGACGGGGCGTCGAGCCTCGGCGGTCGACCCACTCAGGCTCTCTTGCGGGCGATTACCTGTAGGTATTCGGAGTCGGCCACGATGCGACCGTCACGCGCTTGGTTGAAGGACTCGTAGACCGCGCGGATCTCCTGCATCATCTGGTTGTAGCGCTCCGGCTCTATCACGTGCTTGAGAGCGATGGCCGGGCCGAGATTGCTTTCGTACTGCCGAACCAGGTCGTCCCAAGACTCGTACTCCTCACTCGCGGACAGGCGCGCGGTTTCGATCTCGTCGGCATGGGGTCCCAACCATTCGGCAATGCCCTCCTCGGTGCCCCAGAGAAGGGGATCGAACTCGGGCGGATCGCCCGGAGCGAAGGACTGCATGATTTGGGTCTGCCTGCCGAGCAGGCTGTCTGGTGGTCGGTTTGCCATGCCCACTAAGCCACCGGGCTTAGCCACGCGAAACATTTGCCTTGCAACGATGTCCGGGTGCGGAGCAAACATGGCCCCAAACGCCGAGAGGACGAAATCGAACCGGTCGTCTTCATAGGGCAGTTCTTCCGCGTCGGCTTCGATGACATCGACTGAGACGCCCGCGCTGGCAAAGCGACTGCCGGCGAGCTCGACCATCGCCGGCGTCAGATCGCATGCACTAACGATCGCACCACGCTGCGCGGCCAACAGAGCCACGTTGCCGCTGCCGGTCGCGACATCGAGAACTTCGTCGCCCTCGCCTACTCCCACCCGTTCGACTAGGTGGATCGCGGCCGGCATCGTGTTCTTCGCTATCTCGTCGTAGTTGCCGAGGCTCCATATCAGCTTCGTTATTTCCTTCGTGGGATCCATAGGTCGGAGTGCTTGCGACTAGCTCGACTCGGAAGCGGTGACCCGAATGATGCGCGCAAGCTCACGCCCCAGAGAAGTCGGGCCCCCTGGTGTCTCAACCGTGATCGGTCCTTCGAGCGGTGCGATGTCT
>DATADF010000271.1:0-5235 GCA_036258695.1 Actinomycetota bacterium | reverse complement strand
GCCGGCGAGTTCAGGCGCGAGCGGTGGGCCCGCGGTGTTGCGGATTACGCGATGTGGCTGCGTCTCGCCGACCTAGGCGCCCGCTTCGCGGTCCTCGGGGAGCCATTGATTGAGTACGCCACTGCAGGAGCCGAGCGCATGAGCTCCCGTCGGGCGACACAGGAACTCGCCGTGGCCCGGATGAGCTGGTCGCGATGGCGGCGGGACCCGGCCGACCTGGCCCTGATCCGCACCGCGATCGGAAAGACCCTCGCGGCGGCCCGCATCGCGATCGATCGCTAGCGCACGGGTATCGACACGCCATGTTCCTGCGCCGCCTTCAGGAGGCCTGGTTCATGTCACGCCCTTTGCCCCAGTCGGCTGAGCGCGTGGACGCCGCCCCGCTCGAACAGCGAGACGTGATCGACATCGTGGTCGTGGGATTCGAGAACCGCGCAGTCGTCGAGCGCCAAATGGACGGGCTTCGCGACAACTTCACGGACCCCTTCCACTACACGCTCCTCGACAATTCACCGTCGTCCCCCAGCCGAGCGGAACTCAGGGCCCTGTGCGAAACCACAGACGTTGGTTATGTCGATCTCCCCAAGAATCCGGCGACTGGGCGTGATCCCAGCCGCTCTCACGGCCTTGCCCTGAACTGGGGGTATCGGCACGTTCTACGTCCGCGCGGCGCCCGATGGGCAGGCGTGCTAGATCCGGACGTCTTCCCGGAGCGCAGGACGTCAGTACTGCAAATCCTTCGGGCGCAGCCGTGCTTCGGCGTCCCCCAGCATCGCGACGACCGTTGGTACCTCTGGCCCGGACTGGCGTTCTTCGACACCACCTACTTCCGAGACCTGAACTTCCTGCCAGAGCCGGGCCTCGACACGGGCGGCGCAAACTGGCGCTTCTTGCGCGCCCTCGACCCGACGACGCTCAGGGAGCCAGATCGTCGGTATGTTCCGGCGCCTTCCACCGTTGTCGGACAGTACGAGCGCATCGGCGACTGGCTGCACACGTTCAACTCCTCGGGATGGCGTTAAGTCACTCCGACCGAAGTGCCACGCCTAGACGCGTGCCCTCAATCGTATTAACGACGTAGCCGCGAGCCCCTCGCATCGCATCCGTAACCCCGCTCCTCACCTCATCTATCTGCATGTCGTGCCAGATGATAAGCCGAGGATCCGATGTCAGTGCTAAGAGCGTGTCACTCCGGGCGTAATCGTAATTGTGTTTGCCATCGATAAACCAGCCGTCGATCGGAAAGTATGGGCTGGCGTCGAAACTCTTGGAATCGCCGAAGAGCTGCGTGTACGGGTATGGATTCTTGCCACCAGCCTTCACGGGATGCCCGTCCTCGCCCTCGGGGTAGAGCAGAGCGGCGTCTGTACCCGGGGGGACATCTAACGAGAATACGCGGGATCGCGTGTCTGGCCACAGTCGTCGCCGACTCATGGCCTTGCAGATCACGCGCGTGCCCCTGCCAGTGCTCGTTCCAATCTCAAAGAATCGCTCCGGTCGATTTGCCCGAATCAGACAATGAAGTGCGAGGTAGTCTTCGTGAAACCCCGGAAAGTCGCGACGGCGCACGGCGCCTTTGGCGAGATCGGGCCGAACGACCGACTCGTAGCGGATAGTGTCGATCACCTGACGGCCGCCGGAGGCTCAACGACCAAGTCGTAGGGGTACCGTCGGGCGCCTGGCGACACCGTCGGTAACGTCGCCCGCGGAGGTGTCCACCGATCGCGTGGTAAGGGGTGCCGGTCACGACGCCCGGGAGCGGGATAAGAGGTCGATCGGTAGGCGGACCAGCCGACCATCAGCGAGCACGGAATCTGGTCTTCATCGTGCGATCGTAGCGGGCGCAGGCATCGGTAACGTCCTAAGTGGGACCGACGGCATCCGCAGCCGACTGCTCCGGCAGTAGGCGGGCCACCGTTACGATGCAGCGGTGGCACACCATACACTCCCCTCGTTGTCGGACGCGCGCTGTGTCGGCGTCGTGCCGGGCGTTTGCGCCTCTCCGCAACCGGACGGGCGGTCAGCCTATTGCGAGTGTTCGGGCACCACGCGACTGCAGCGTCCGTGGTGCGCGATATGACGTCGCCTCGAAATCATCCCCCGGGTAACACATCGCGCTCCGACGGCGGGCGCCGGAGGAATGCGGCCACAAGCGGCGTGGTTCTCGTCCTTCGCACGCTCGGCTACCGCGCGCTGTGGCTTGCTGACCGCTTCGCGGGGCGACGCGTAGCGCACGAGCACACGCAGGCGCTCCGCGTCGAAGCCTGGTACGCGGATCCGCGTGTGCACGTGCTCCGTACCGATTTCATGGTCGGCCGTGAGGAGGTGGTGTTTGATGTGGGCGGCTACGAAGGAGAGTGGCTCACGGAAATGTATTCGAGGCAGCCGTGTCGTATCGAGGTCTTCGAGCCCGTCAAGGAGTTTGCGACCTCACTGGCGGAGCGGTTTCAACCAAACGACGATATTCGGGTGCACGGCTACGGACTTGCCGGCTCGGCCCGTGAGGTGCTCATGAGCGTAGAAGGGGCACGCTCGAGCAGTGTGACGGGTCTGCGGTCGGACCGTTACCAGTACGCCCGGTTGCGGGACGTTGTGTCCGTTCTCGACGAGCTGGCGCCTCACGGGGTCGCACTGATGAAGATCAATATCGAGGGTGGCGAGTATGAGGTCCTCGAGCGACTCCTCGCCCAGGGTCGCGCGGCCAGCGTTCGACAGTTTCTCATTCAATTCCACGATCATGTGGCCGATGCCAGCGGCCGTCGCACCGCGATTCGGCATCGCCTCGCGCAGACACACGACCTTCTGTGGGACTTCCCATGGATCTGGGAAGCCTGGCGTCGACGCGACTAACCGTTCCGGGGATCGGCGTGCTACAGCTCGATGACAAGGGCGTCAAGGCCAACACGAATCCTTGCGGACGGAAACGCCTGATAGGCGGCATCTACCAGTTCGTGCAGGGATGGATAGTCCGGGACTGCGCCAAAGAGCCGAAGGTCATCGACCACGATTGTGGACCCCGCCGGAGCTACGGCCGCGAGGCTCGACAGCAGTGCGGGAGCGGGCTCCTCGAGCTCGCCAGCCGCGGTGCCCTCCCCAGAGAAGTGTCCGTCCAGCCACACAAGGGGCGCATCCGGTGACGCTCCGACGAGTTGCGGAATCGCACGGAGGGCGTCGCCGTGGTGAATGGTGACGCTCGACTCTCCCGAGAAGCGATCGACGGCACGGTCGTAGAGCCGGGGGTCCAACTCGACGGACAGGATCTGATCCGCGCGCCCGACGAAGAACGCCACCGTGTCGCCGAGGTAGGTCCCTGATTCGATCAGAGTGCGGTGACCACGGCTGTGGAAAAGCTCGAGGAGATGGCGGCGTTTCGCATGATTGGACGGCTGCCAGCTAACACCGCGATCGAATTGATAGGCGGCAAAGCGACGACTCAACTCATCGCTTCCGGCGGTCAAGACCCAATTGCAGAAGCGTTCCAGGCGCGGCCTCACGGCGTGATTATTGCGGGTCAAGCTCGGAGTCGTGGTTCTTAGGGGCTGTCGTAGCGCGTCTCTAGGGTCGTTAGTGTCGCGACGTGTCGTCGTCCGGGCGATTCGGTGCGGTTCCAAGCCATGCCGACGTAGCCCAGTAACGTCAGATTGTCCGCGCCCGCGGGCACATATGCCGACGTGCGGTACGCCGAACGAACGTCGCGTTGTTTGGCACGGCGCCTCCTGGGGCGCGATGGCTCGGTGCGTTGCAAGCTAGATTGCGTAGATGCCGAATGCCGTTGTCCCCAGTGTCCTTCGCGTCGGGCGCATGCTCCTTCCGCTTGCGCTGCGCAAGCGCCTCGGCCCGTGGTGGCACAACTACTTTGCATGGCCGATGCCGCTGTGGCGCCTGCGACCCCAGACAACGCTTGAATTCGGTAGCCACCGGTTCCGATTCGTCGATCTCCGCGCGCGCGATTACATCGAGTGGGCTCGAAGAGCCCGACATCAGGCGTGGGAACCGGACGTGATCCGTTTTCTGTTGGCGTCGATTCAGCCCGGCGACGTTGTACTAGACGTCGGTGGCTATGTGGGACCCTACGCGCTCCTGGCTTCAAGGCTTGCCGGCGACGAAGGTCGCGTCTACAGCTTTGAGCCCGACCCAATAGCGCGGCGACTCCTAACGCAGAATGTGCGCGCGAATCGCTGCGCCAACGTCGTCATCTTGCCGACCGCCCTCAGCGACAAGAATGCGCGAATGGCGCTCGATGGCATCGGCGACTCGACTAGCAGGGTCATCGAGGGAAGCGGCAACATCGAGGCCACGACGCTCAATCGGTTCTGCAGGGATCATGACGTCAGCCCGGACGTCATGAAGATGGACATCGAAGGCGGCGAAGAGGCCGCTCTCCTTGACGAGGCGGCCCTGATCGCGCTTCAGGACATGCGCGCCGTGCTCCTGGAGGTGCACCCAGGTGTCGACTACGCGCGCATCGAGGCAACCATGCGTCGTGCTGGGAAACGACCACAGCGGCTCGCAGGTGGGAGCCCTGGCCACTTTCACGTCGCCTTCACATCCCGTTAGGCCGCACGCCGGCAGCGCGACGGCGCCACGGGACCGCGGCCGCGAAGCCCACGCCTTAACCCGAGCACGGCCGTACTAATGGCGGAAGACTGCGCTCGCTAGGGTCGTCGCGGGTCCCGAGCCGCTCCGGTCGGCAAACTCGCCGGTGCGGTAACCGGTCGTGGTCGAAACTGGCCACGGCGGCTGTGGCGGCGGGGACGCCGGGTCCCGTGCCCGATGACCTCCAGAGTCATCGGTCCGGTGTGCGAGCCTCACGACCACTCAGTAGACCGACTGGCGATTCCACGCCTGGTCACACCGCTTGACCTACGGCGGGCAGGACGCGTACGCCTCCGGCGGATTTCACACACCAGGCACACCCGTCCGCTGGTGATCGATGACGTCGGCGAGGATGTCGTCCAAGCTGCGGGTTGTTCTCCACCCCAATAGAGCTTCGACCTTGGAGATGTCTGGGATGCGGCGGGTCATGTCCTCGAACCCCTCTTCGTATGCCTCGTTGTACGGAATGGTCACGATCTCGGAGGCAGAGCTTGTCGCTGATTTCACTCGCTCGGCCAGGTCCCAAATCGTCACCTCCTCGGCGGAACCGATGTTGAAGACCTCACCGAATACGTCATTGCGTTGCATCAGCCCGGTGAGCGCGAGAACGACATCGTGTACATGACAGAAGCAGCGGCG
>DATADF010000270.1:0-6429 GCA_036258695.1 Actinomycetota bacterium | reverse complement strand
GTGGGACGGATCTCGAGGTAAGCCACAGCAACGTGCGGGCCGATGACGGGCGCGGGTCGGCCGACTGGGAAGCCACCTACACGTTCACCGCGAGCGGTCGCAAGGTGCACAACCGCATCCATGCCGAGTTCCGATTCGCCGACGGCAAGATCGTGGAGCACCGAGACCACTTCGACTTCTATCGCTGGTCCCGACAGGCGCTCGGTCCCCTGGGAATTGCACTGGGCTGGACGCCGTTCGTGCGCAACCAAGTGCGGCAGAAGGCCGATCGACAGCTTCGAAAGTTCATCGCGAACGGCTAACTAGATTTCGCCGGCGTCCCAGAGGGCATGAAAGGCGAAACCGATGGAGGAGGTTCGCATGCCTGCACGACGGACCGCATCATCTGGCAAGAAGACAACGGGGAGGCAAAAGCGCGCTCTGAAACGCGTGCCCGGCGACGACAAAGGTCGCGGGAGCCGAGCGAGCAGCGAGGAGATCCGTGCGAAGACTCCGCCGAGCCGCAAGGTGCTCGCCCGTCTTCGAGATTCAGTGGCGGAAAGACGCAAGCGCAAGAGCGGAGTGGCTGACTCCGCTATCCGGGAACCCAAGCCCCCGTCGAACAAGACCACGGCAAAGAAGACTGCCGCTCGCAAGCGGGCCGGGAACACCTCGAGCGGTCAGAAAGCGGCGGTACGCAAGCGCGACGCGGCGCCGGCGCCGACTCGCGCCCGGCGCCAGAACACCGGGGGTAAGCAGAAGTCGACGCGGCGGCGGGGCAACGCCGGAAACAAGTAGCAGCCGACTTAGCCGCGCAGAGCGGACGAAAACTTCAATGGATCATCGCGGGCAGGGACGCTCCATATGCGCGGAGACCGGAAAGCGGCGGTACGCAGATTGGTTCGAGGCGCGTGATGCCGCCGAGCTGATCAAACACGAGATGGCCGAGGACCATGGACGGCCCTACCACTGTGAGCATTGCGGCGGATTTCACCTCGGACGCGATCAGGGAGCCCAGAGGGCTCCCTGATTAAACCCTGAGAAGCTGGAGTTCTTAGAGGCGGATCGTGCCGAGGTCGAGCTTCTCGCCGCGGGCGAAGAAGACCTCTAGCGTCTTGGTCTTTCCGCCCACATTGATCTCGAGCTGGTAGGTCTCCTTCTTCCCCTTCGTCCATGGCTGGTCGCTCGGGCTGACGTGCCACTCGAACGAGCCATCGGGGTTGGTGTTGATCGTGATCCGGACCTTCTCGGCGACGAACTCCTTGCCGAGTGGGTTGCCGGGCGACAGCGGCGTCTTGACCTTCCGCCACAGCGTCAGCTTCGCCGGCCCGTCGGCCACCTTCCCGGTGATCACCGAGTGGTACTGCGGGTTGGCGGACGCATTGAGCAGCACCATGAAGGCCTTCATCGTTCGGTCCGTAGGCATTCCCACACACTCGTCGTAAGCGCAGTGGAAGCCGGTGCCCCCATGCTCGATCGTGTAGCCGAGGACGCTCATCAGGTTGTATGCCCAGTCATCGGTGGTTCCCGTGGTGGGGTAGCCAACCGTGGGCGCGTTCATGAACTTCAGTAGGTCGGCCATCTTCTGGCCAAGCGCGCTGAGCAGCTTGTCCTCGGGGGCCTGGCCACCACCGGCGCGCAGGACGGAGGCCTGCACGGTGTGGTTCGTGATCAGTCCGGTGACGTTGTTGCTCACCACGATGTCCCGCACATTGGCGACCTCGGGCTCCGAGAAGGGCGCCGCGCCGCGGTAAGTCAGGTCGAAGAAGTTGTTGGACGAGCCGCCCTGTTGGTCGCCCCATAGATATGCATAGTTGCGGTTGGGGTCGACTCCGTAGGCATCGGGGTTCACCTGTAATACGGGGGCCGTGATACCGGTGAACGAGCGCCGGTTCTTCCGCCAGTAGCCCTCAAAGCCAACTGCCTGCATGGGTAACTCAAAGGGCTGTTGCCGCAGTGCGGGGTGGGCCGAAAAGACGGACTCGCGGCTGTAGTTAAAGCCGTCGACATTGACAACGGGGACGAGGATCACGCGCGTCTTCTTCAAAAGCGAAGTGATCTCGGGGTTCTTGCCGTAACCCTCGACGAGGTAGTGGGCGAAGATCATCGTGAACTCCGATGCCGGCCACTCACGAGCGTGATGCACCGCGTCCATGTAGAAGACAGGACGACCGTCGTCGGATTTCACGTCCTCCGCGATCTCGAGACCGAAGATCGGCCGGCCCTCGAGAGAGAGACGCTTCATCTCGAACATCTTCACGATCTTGGGGTTGGCGTCGGCGATCTCCTGCATCTCCCGGTTGTAGTCGGGCAGACGCCGGTAATCGGAATAGTCGGGGCCCGGGAGAGACTGCAGCGGATGCGGGCCCTCATTGAGCTCCCGATCGCGCGCTACCAGGTCCTCGGTGACTACTCGGTAGTCGTAGCCCAGCTCATCGAGAGCGAGGCGGTCGCCCGGCCACAAGACGAGCTCGATCTCTGACGCCGAGTGATTGTGCGATTCGTCGAAGCGGTTCATCAGGTACGACGCCTGTTCCGGCGATGTGACCGTGACGCGGACCAAGGCAAGCTTGGGGGTATCGGTGCGTGCCGCGGGGGCGAGTGTTGCAAGTAGAAGCAAAGCAAGCGAAACAACAGTCAGTTTTCTCATAAGCGTGGGATTTCGCCGCGCGCGGCGGCGGCCCTGCACCTCCTCTTGTGCCGTACGAACCCTGTAGTTAGGGCCTGCCTACTTGGTAGTAGATAACCCACTTAACCTCGGTGCCAACTTTTTTCTTCCAACGGGCGCTCATTGCGATGTGCATCCGCCCGCGCTCGTCCAGCCTCACGGTCTCGAACTCCGGAATGAGCGACTTGCCGACGAACATCGGCTTTGTGGTCGTACGACCCACTCGAACGTGCGGCCTGCGGGAGTGCGCCTTCGAGACGCGGGCCCAGTAGAAGTACCACGGCGACTCCGTCGTGTCGTAGGCCCTTTGGTCCGGGCTGCCGTACCACACGACTGCTGCTTGCCCCCTCGCGCCGGCGGTCACCCATGGCGAGTAGCCGGCTGCCCCCCGCATCAGGGGCCGGGGGTTGGTCCAGCTCTCGCCCTTGTCCTTCGATACCGAGTACCAGATGGGCACGTCGTTCCTGGTGGGCGACGAGAACACCACATGCAGTAAACCCGCTCGGTCCATCGCGATGCTCGGGTAGAGGAAGCTCGCCGCCGTATCGCGCCGGGCGACTAGATGCGAGTTCCATGTGAGGCCCCCGTCGTGACTGGCGGCTACCCAAACGCTTTCGGCGGGCCCTGGCCGTTCCACGGTGAAACTCGGCTCCGACCGACGTGTGTAGACGAGGTAGAGATCCTCGGCCCCCGGAGCAACGACGAGGTTTCCCTCCCACGTGAAGGCGCCCTCGGGTCCCGCGAAAGCTACGGGTACCGCAGGCAGGAATGTCTGTCCGTAGTCGCTTGAGCGCGTGTACCAGATGGCCGACGGCATGCAGCACTGCAGGTCCTGGTACGCGACGTGGAGGACGCCTTTGGTACCGCCGACGAGCCAGGGACGGTCGACCATTGGCGAGGTCCCCGAGATCGGGGTGCCCTCCCAGGTCTTCCCTTTGTCGGTGGAGTGTCCGATCGAGAGATTCCCTCGCCACGTGTCCGCCGTGTACATCGTGCCTTTCTTGTCGAACGCGACGTCGCAATCGCCGCCTTCGTAGAAGTAGTTGCGCAGCTCGCTCGGGCCCTCAATGCGCAGCGGTTCCCACTTCCGGCCTCCGTCGCGCGAGACGTGGAAGTAAGACTGGCTGAATTCTGTGTTCGGGACACCCGAGGGCGAGCAGATAAAGAGGAGACTCGGGTCGACGGGGCTGATGGCGAGGCTGGCCTCCCGATGCGCCTGGTCGGCGCTCACGAGCATGGGCTTGGACCAGCCGCGGGTGGGCTGACCGCCGGGAACCTTGATGCGTGATGGGGGAGCTTGGGCATCGACCGGGATCGCGACCACTCCGCCCAGGAGACCGATCGCCAAGAGAAGCGTCAGCTTTTTCACCCGCATGCCGTCCCGTCCCACCGCTGATCACGCTACTGCACAGCGGGGCGACAGGAGGGGAGCCGACGGGTTGGCAGATAAAGCAGCTACACGTGACTAGGCTTACTACGTGATGCTCTACAAGCTCCACGACGAGCCGCAGGACCTGGTCGCGCCGGCCCTCATCGTCTCCTTCCAAGACTGGGTCGATGCCGGCGCCGCGGGCACTACGGCGGCCCGCCACATCGCCGAGGGGGGCGACGTTGTCGTCACGTTCAACTCCGACGCGATCTACGACTACCGGAGCCACCGTCCGGTGCTCGACATCGTCGACGGGAAGCCCACCAAGTTCGTCCTGCCCGAGTTAACGATGACCCGGCGGAAGTTGCCCGAGCGTGACGTGATCGTGTTGACCGGCCCCGAGCCGGACGCCCGCTGGCAGGAGTTCGCCGCTGCCGTCTTGGATCTGTCCCGGCGGTTCGGCGTCGTGCAGCACATCAGCTTGGGTGCGATTCCGACGACCGTCCCCCATACGGCTCCCACCCCCGTGATGATGACCGCTTCGTCGGAAGACCTGCTGCGCGGGGCCACGCCGAACGAGGGCTTGCTGCGAGTGCCGGCGGCGGCGGTGAGCTTGATCGAGTGGACGCTGGCAAACAACGGGATCCCCGCGGTCGGTTTCTGGGCCCAAGTCCCGCACTACGCGGTTCCGTATTCGGCCGGCGCCATCGCTCTAGTGCGCAGAGTGGAGGATCAGCTAGGCGTCACCATTGGGGCAGGTTCGCTGGAAGAGGAAGCGGCCGCGCAAGGCCTCGCGCTGCAGAAGATCTTCTCGGGGAATCCCGACGCCACGGAATACCTCGAGCGGTTGGAAGGCCTGGTTGGGGAGCAGCAGGTCCCCGGGGCAGAAGACATCGGCGCCCAGGTCGAGCGGTTCTTACGCAATCAAGGACGCGCTGAAGGGGGCCCGACGCCCTACAGCCCTTAGGGTTTCGCCCGGCTAACCCACGCGGAAGGAGAGTTATGGACCTCTTTACTTTCTTGCTCCTCGTGCACATCGCCGGCGCCATCATCGGTTTCGGGCCGACATTCACTTTCGCCGTGTTGGGTCCGCTGGCGGGCAAGATGGGCGGCCCGCCGGGCCTCGGGATCATGGAGGGGATGCTCGCGGTTGCGAATCGCCTCATTCTTCCGGTGTCTGCTTTCACGCAGCCGGTATCGGGCGCGTGGCTGATCTTCGAGGGCGGCTGGAATCAGAACTTCTTCGAGCACGACTGGCTGTGGACGGCGATCGTCCTTTATGTCATTGCGTTCTACGTCGCGGTCTTCATGAGTCGGCCGACGTTGCACAAGATGGTCGACATGGCCAAGGGGGGCCAGGCTGGATCCGCGGAGTTCGCTGCGCTCGCCGCCCGAGCCAAGAAGCTCGGCCCGGTGACGACGCTTCTGCTGCTCGCGATCATCTTCCTGATGGTGGTGAAGCCCGGCTCCTAGATGAGCCGGCGGTCCGCCGCCCACCGCGTGAGCTCGTTGCGATTGGACAGCTGCAGCTTTCGTAACACCGCCGATACGTGCGACTCGACGGTCTTGACCGAGATAAATAGGGCTTCGGCGAGCTCTTTGTAGGTGTAGCCGCGCGCGATGTAGCGCAAGACCTCGCGCTCGCGTTGCGTGAGTTGATCGAGCTCGGGATCGATCGACGGGGGTGCCTCTCCGGTAAATGCGTCGAGGACGAAGCCGGCGAGCCGCGGCGAGAAGACCGCGTCGCCGTCGTGGACGCGCTTGATGGCGCTCACCAGATCCGGGCCCGAGATCGTCTTGGTGACGTAGCCGCGGGCGCCGGCGCGGATTACGCCGATGACGTCTTCGGCGGCATCCGACACGGACAAGGCAAGGAACTTGGTGTTCGGAGTGTCCCGGGCGACGTCTTCGAGCACCTTCCGCCCGCCGCCTCCCGGCAAGTGGACGTCGAGTAGGACGACATCCGGCTGCACGCGACGGATGGCGTCCACTGCTTGCTCGACGTCCCCGGCGTCGCCGACCACGTCGAAGGCATCCCCGAGCTCAGCGCGCACTCCGGAGAGAAACAGGCTGTGGTCATCGACGAGAAACACCTTGATTCGGGCGGGGCTCATCGGGGCATCCGCAGTTGGACCTCGGTGCCATGGTGCGGCGCGCTCTTGATGGTCGCGGTGCCTCCGTGGGCCTTCATCCGACCGACTACGGAGTCCGCGAGACCGCGGCGATCGACGGGGATCGCGTCGGGATCAAAGCCGCGTCCCTGGTCACGGACGAAGGCGACGATCTCGTCGGGCTCGACCTCCACATACACCGCGACCGAGGAATCGCCGGAGTGCTTGGCGGCATTGGTCATCGCCTCGCTGCACGCACCGACGAATGCTCTGGTTCTGTCGTCGAGCGGGATGTCTCCCAC
>DATADF010000269.1:0-2892 GCA_036258695.1 Actinomycetota bacterium | reverse complement strand
GAACGCGTTGCCGAAAAGCTTGCGGCGGCGTTTCCTCGCGCCGACGTCAGATATGTGGCGCGAGAGACTCTCGCTCGCCTCTCCCAGGGACCGCCGCCGGACATCTACGTCACGACATGGATCGGGACAAAGGAGATTCTGCGTCCCGAAGTTAGCTTGGTCGGCATCATCAATGCGGACGTATTGATCCGACGGCCCGATTGGCGCGCCGCCGAGGATGCGTATCACGCCCTTGCAGAGATGTCGGAATGGGCGGGTTCCGCCGAAAATGGAGGTCGCCTAGTTATCCAAACGTCCGATCCCCGGCACCACGCCGTCCAAGCGATCGCACGGGCCGATTTCCACTATTTCCTCGAGCGAGAGATCGAACACCGGCGCGAGCTCAACTATCCACCGCACAAGGAACTGATACGGGTGACGGCGCGAGGACCACAGGCTCGGACTTTGATCGAGAAAATTGGCGCTGCCTCGCGGGTGCATGGCGCCATTGCGCTCGGTCCCATTCCGGCGCGACGCGGCGGTCCGGGCGACAGAGTGTCGGACGGAGGTCTCGAGATGCTCTTGAAATGCGATGACGCAGGTGCGGTCGCCGAAGGGCTGCGCGATATCCTCGCCGGCGTCCGCGGTGGCGATTCGGTCTCCGTGGACGTCGATCCAGTGTGAACTGATTCAAGGAATCCTGATGGCCATCCTCCCGATCCGAACGTTCGGCGACCCCGCATTGCGCGAGCGCGCGCGACCGGTGGAAAAGGTGACGGATGTGCACCAGCAGTTGATCGACGACATGATCGAGACGATGCGTGACGCGCCCGGCGTCGGTCTGGCCGCGCCTCAGGTGGGAGTGCTCGAGCGGATCTTCGTCTGGGAGGTCGACGAGGAACACGGGGCCGTTATCAATCCCCGCATCGTCACGTCGTCGGCCGACACGGCGGAGGAAGAGGAAGGCTGCCTGTCCTTGCCGGGCCTCTACTACCCGGTCGAGCGACCGGCCGCGGTCGTCGTTGAGGGCCTGGACCGCCACGGCCAACCGGTGCAACTTGACGCGACGGAACTTCTGGCGCGCGTCTGCCAGCACGAGATCGATCATCTGGACGGAGTTCTGTTCGTCGACCGTCTGCGAGAGCCCCTCAAGAAGGAAGCCCTGCAGCGTCTGCGCGATCAGGCTCTCGGGCTCGAACCTGCACCGGCCAGCACTGCGCCGGCCGCGCCGCGCGAGGAGATCCTCTGAGAGTCGCTTTCTTCGGCACTCCCGCGGCCGCGGTCCCTACTCTCGAGGCATTGATCGAATCCCCGCTAGAAGTCGTCGTCTGCGTCACGAATCCGGATCGACCCTCGGGACGTGGCATGCGGCTTACGCCTCCTCCGGTCAAGAGCGCGGCTCTGAGTGCAGGCATCGACGTCATGCAGCCCGGGTCGGTACGCGATCGCGCGTGGATCGACGAGTTCGCAGGTCTCCGGTCCGAGGTCGCCGTGGTCGTCGCTTACGGAAAGATCCTGCCCGCGGAGCTCCTGACCGTTCCCGCATTGGGATTCGTGAACGTCCACATGTCGCTGTTGCCGGCGTACCGGGGCGCCGCCCCGATCCAGCGGGCGCTCATGGACGGCGCAGCCACGACCGGTGTCTCGATAATGCTCCTGACCGAGGGCATGGACGAGGGACCCGTCCTCGCTCAGCGAAGTGTCGAGGTGGGCCCGGAAGAGACCGCGGGAGAGTTGGAGGAGCGGCTGGCAATGCTCGGAGCGACCACGTTGGTCGAGACCCTGCCTGGATATGGGCGCGCCGACATCACTCCGATCCCGCAGGACCAGTCGAAGGCCACGTACGCGCCCAAGATCTCAGGCAAGGACGCGCGCATTGATTGGGCGGCACCCGCGGCGGAGATCCACAACCAGGTCCGCGCGCTCAATCCCGATCCCGGTGCGTTCACGAGACTGCGAGGATCGACCCTGAAGATGTGGCGCGTGGCCGAGACGGAAGGCGACGGAGATCTGGCTCCGGGCGAGCTGATGTTCACCGATGAGCTGCTCGTAGGGGCGGGCGACAGGGCCCTCCGTGTGGTGGAGGCTCAGATCGCCGGGAAGAAGAGATTGCCGGGCCCCGACCTCGCGCGCGGGCTTCGCCTGGAGGCGGGGGAAAGGCTCGGGTGACGGGCACGGCCGAGCCGCGTCGGCTTTTACTCGCCCCGTCCATCCTGACCGCGGACTTCGCCCGTCTGGGAGAGCAAATCCGCGCCGTCGAGCCCTACATCGACTGGTTGCACCTCGATGTCATGGACGGCCATTACGTGCCCAACATCACTTTCGGTCCGGATGTAGTTGCGGCGATAAACGATGCCTGCGAGCTGCCGCTCCATGTCCACCTGATGATCAACGATCCCGCCGACTACGCCCCCCAGTTCGTTCGCGCCGGCGCGGACCGGATCTCGTTCCATCCCGAGGTCACCGATGACCCCGGTCGAGTCATCGGGGTGATTCGTGATGCCGGTGCCGGAGCGGGGATCGCGGTTCATCCCGACCGCGGCTTGGAGCCGGTTGAGAAGTGGGTGGAGGAACTCGAAGTGGTGCTGATGATGACGGTACGACCGGGTTTCGGGGGCCAGGAGTTTCTCGCCGAGGTCGTGCCCAAGATCAGTGACGCCACCGCTCTAGTGACCGAGGCGAATGCGAACGCGGCGATCGAGGTTGACGGCGGCGTCAAGCTTGGCAATGTGGAGCGCGTCGTCGAGGCCGGCGGTCGCATCATCGTGGCAGGAAGCGCGATCTTTGACGGGCGCGACCCCGTCGCGGCCGCACGGGGAATGCGGGCCAAGCTCGATGAGCTCGCCGCCACTGTGGTTTAGGCTTGGTTTACTGAGCCTCTTCGGGGCAGGGTGAGAATCCCGACCGGCGGTT
>DATADF010000268.1:0-6909 GCA_036258695.1 Actinomycetota bacterium | reverse complement strand
CGCCTGCGTGCGTTCTCCGAACGGCTTGCGGCGATCCGCAAGAAGTCCAACGCTCCACTTCTGGAACTCGTGCAGGAGATCATCCGGCAAGCAGGCATCCTGGACGCCCTCGAATCGTCGACTTCGCGTGCGGCCCCCGCGGCGCGTCAGAACATCTCGAATTTCCTCGACCAGGTCGCGACCTTCGCTCCCGTCGAAGGCGAGGCGACGTTGCGCTCGTTCATCGCATACCTCGATGCGGCGGAGCAAGCGGAAGAAACCTTGGAGGCGACGCAACCCGCCGATCAAGACTCGGTGAAGCTCATGACGGTGCACTCCGCCAAGGGCCTTGAGTTCGAGTGCGTGTTCGTGCCCTCGGTGGCGGCTACCGAGAACAAGCATGGTGCGAAGGTGTGGTCGATCTTTCCGAACACGCGCGGATCGAACCCGCTGACGAGTTACTCCGAGCTTCCGTATGAGGTCCGCGAAGACGCCGAGCACCTCCCACAATTCGAGGGCAACCTGAACAAGTTCCGAGCTGCGGTCTCGGAACGCGTGATCGAGGACGAGCGGCGGTTGTTCTACGTCTCGCTCACGCGTGCCAAGCAGCGTCTCGCGGTGACCGCTGCCTGGTGGTACGGGCGCGACAAGACGCCGAAGGGTCCGTCGGAGTTCTGGGAGGACCTCGAGCGACTGGTCGCGGACGGTCTGGTCCAACTCGTCCAGCGCGCCGAGATGCCGGAAGAGAATCCAATGTTCGAAGCGATGGAGGATCGTCGGGTTTGGCCTCCAGAGCCGCGCATCGGAGCGGACGATGAGCTGTTCCGCGAAGGCTGGGGGGTCGTGGCCGACGGCGTGGTCTCCGGGGAGGTGACGATCGACTCGTTGCTGGCCGACCTCGAACCCTCCGCGGCCGCCGAAGCTCAGCAGTTGATTGCGACGCACAATAAGGATCTCGATGTGATCGCGGCCGCGCAGGTTGCTCCGGCCCAGCGCACCCCGCAGCTCCCGGACATCATCTCGGCGACGAATTTCGTGCGTCTGACGGCGGGCGAGATGAGCGTGTGGGAGTTGGCTCGACCCATGCCCGACAGGCCGACCATCCAGCGTCGCATCGGGACCGAGGTGCACCGAATCATCGAAGAGAAAACGCGGGCTATGGCCTCCTATCCCGCGGAGGAGGAGCTCGATGATCCGTCCGAAGTGACCGACCCCAAGGTGATCGAGACGCTCATGCAGCACTTCGGGGGCAGCGGATATGCCGATCGCACGCCGGCGACCCTGCCCTCAGGAGAGCTGATGCTCGAACTGCCGTTCACTCTGAAAGTCGATGGCCGGATCGTTAAGGGTCGGGTCGACGCCGTGTATGAGACCGAAGACGGCGGCATCGAGATCGTCGACTTCAAAACCGGAGCCAGGTTCGACGTCGGCGAGCATGATCAACTCGCGATCTACGCGCAGGCTCTCGACGCCAACGGATTGCTTCCCGCAGGCAAGGCCGTCCTTCTGACCTACTTGTTCCTCGACGGCGAACCGCCTCTGACACGAGTGTGGCGCGAGGGGGGCCCGGCACAACCGTCGCTGTTCGCGACCTAGACTGAGCCGAGGTGTGCCGGGAAGTCTGGTCGGCGAGTCGATAGCCGCGACCAGGAGACAGCGCATGCCGGAGAGAACTCGACGCCGCCGCATCGGCGCCGCGATCCGTGACTTCCTCACGACCGAGGCGGCAGGTGGGGCCGCTCTCCTCGCGGCGGCCATCGCGGCATTGCTGTGGGCGAACCTGTCCGCACACTCCTACGAAAGCTTCTGGAGCGCTAAATCTCACTGGGACATCGGCGCTATTGAGCTTCCACACGAGTTGCGTGGCTGGGTGACGGAAGGACTCATGGCCGTCTTCTTCTTCGTTGTCGGTGTGGAGATCAAGCGAGAGATCGTGAGCGGCGAGCTACAGGGTCGACACAAGGCTTCTCTTCCCGTTGCCGCCGCTATTGGCGGCATGTTAGTGCCGGCTCTTATCTATCTCGCAATTAACCCCTCGGGAACCGCGGCGCGCGGCTGGGGCATACCGATGGCCACCGACATCGCTTTCGCAATCGGACTTGTCACGCTTCTGGGAGATCGCGTCACGCACCAGATGAAGGTTTTGTTACTCGGTATCGCGATTGCCGACGACATAGGGGCGGTAATTGTCATCGCCCTGTTCTATTCCGCGGGTATCGACCTGGGCTACGTGGCGGCGGTAGTCGTGCTCGCGGCGGGGCTGCGCGGCATCACTCGCATCGGTAACCCTGCGCTCCGCCAGCTGCTCTTCGGTGCCGGCTGTATCGCAACCTGGCTGATGATGGTGCCGTCGGGAATCCATGCCTCGATGGCGGGAATCGTTGCAGCCGGCGTGCTTCCCGAGCGGTCGACGGAGGGCGGGGAGGCCGAACAACTGGAGCGAACGTTGCACAGGGTGAGCAGCTTCGCGATTCTTCCGCTGTTCGCACTGGCGAGCGCCGGGGTCGTTCTGAGTTCGTCCCTCGACTCACTGAGCTCCGACTTAGGGATCGGGGTGATCGCAGGACTGGTCGTGGGCAAGCCACTGGGGATCTGGTTGGCCGCCGCCATCGCCCTGAGACTCGGTATCGCAAGAGCTCCGTCCGGGATCCGTCGGCGTGATGTGTTGGCGCTGGGTTCGGTCGCGGGCGTGGGTTTCACCGTGTCGCTCTTCGTGGCCGGGCTTGCGTTCCCGGATCCCGCCCAAGCAGAGGCGGCGCGTCTCGCCGTTCTCGTTGCATCGCTGATCGCCGCCGTCGTGGGCGTGACGATCTTCCGGCTGACCCCCCGCGGCCGCAGGGCATAGGACGAGCTCATGGCTCTCCGCGAGCAGGTTTTTCTGTCGTACCCCGACGCTAGTGTGGAACAGTGATCGACACGATGGTCCAGACGTTCCATCCCGCGGTCCGGGCCTGGTTCGAGCGGCGGTTCGCCGAGGGCCCGACCGAACCTCAGACCCAGGGGTGGGCTGAGATTGCGGCCGGCAACCACACCCTGATCGCCGCGCCGACGGGATCGGGCAAAACTCTCGCGGCCTTCCTCGTGTGCATCGACCGGATGTATCGACTCTTCGAGTCCCGGGGAGAGATCCCCGACGGACCGCAGGTCGTCTACGTCTCGCCTCTCAAGGCTCTGGCCGTCGACATCCACCAGAACCTCGAGGGGCCGCTTCGTGAGATCGCCGCGGTAGCGACCGACATGGGCATGGACGCGCCGGAGATCCGGGTGTCGGTACGGACCGGCGACACGGCTCCTTCCGAGCGGGCCGCAATGCTCAAGCGGCCCCCGCACTTCCTTATCACCACTCCGGAGTCTCTCTATCTCTTGGTCACTGCCGAACGTAGCCGCGCGATGTTGGAACGGGTAGAGACCGTGATCGTCGACGAGATCCACGCGGTTGCGGGCAACAAGCGCGGTTCTCACCTGGCGCTGACGCTCGAACGCGTGACCCATGTCGCGGCCAAAACGCCGCAGCGCATCGGGTTGTCCGCGACGCAGCGA
Source organism: Actinomycetota bacterium (assembly GCA_036258695.1). GTDB lineage: Bacteria > Actinomycetota > CADDZG01 > CADDZG01 > WHSQ01 > DATADF01. Next base: position 3,390 of record DATADF010000268.1, on the reverse strand, counting down.
CCGATTGAGACCGTTGCCCGTCTGCTCGTCGGAGCCGGCTCCGATCGGTCCTATCCAGACGGATCGCCCCGTTGTGCCATCGTGGATGTCGGCCATCAGCGCAACCTCGACCTCGCGCTGGAGCTTCCCGACGACGAGCTGGGCGCAGTGGCCTCCGCCGAACAGATGTCGATGATCCTCGACATGATTGCCAAGCACGTACTCGAACACAGGACGACGTTGGTCTTTGTCAACACTCGACGGATGGCCGAGCGCATCGCGCATCAACTCGGCGAGCGCCTTGGCGACGACCAAGTCTCGGCGCACCACGGCAGCCTCTCCAAAGAACGGCGGCAACGAATCGAGGCGCGGTTGCGGGCCGGTGATCTAAGAGCCTTGGTTGCTACCGCGTCGCTCGAACTGGGGATCGATATCGGACCCGTCGAGCTGGTCTGTCAGATCGGGTCCCCGCGCAGCATCGCCACGTTTCTTCAGCGCGTCGGCCGTTCCAATCACACCCGCAGCGGCACACCGAGCGGCAGGCTGTACCCGACGACGCGCGACGAACTTGTGGAGTGCGCCGCTCTGCTTCGGGGAGTCAAGGCCGGCAGGCTCGATGCCATTCTCGTGCCGGTCGCGCCCCTCGACATCCTGGCCCAGCAGATCGTTGCCGAGTCTGCGGCCGAGGACTGGAGCGAGGACGGTCTCTACGAGCTCGTGACGCGAGCGGCTCCGTACGCAAAATTGCCCCGGGCGGACTTCGACACGGCCGTTGAACTTGTCTCGGACGGGATTCAGACCGGCCGCGGCCGCCGCGCCGCGTACGTGCATCGCGACCGAGTCAACGGTCGGCTCAAAGGTCGCCGTGGTGCACGGCTGGCGGCGCTGACCTCAGGCGGAGCAATCCCCGAACTGGGCGATTTTCGAGTCGTTGCGGAGCCCGACGAGGTGTTCGTGGGAACGGTCAACGAGGACTGGGCCATTGAGAGCATGGCCGGCGACGTTTTCTTGCTGGGAACTACGTCGTGGCGCATCCGGCGAGTGGAGCCGGGAACCGTTCGAGTGGTCGATGCTCACGGCGCGCCGCCCTCGGTCCCGTTCTGGCTGGGGGAGGCTCCGGGTAGGACGATCGAGCTGTCCAATGAGGTCTCCGATTTAAGGGCCGAGGTCGAGAAGCGAATCAAAGCGGGGGACCTCGATGCGGCTCGACAGTGGTTGCAGGACCAGGGTGGGATCGATCTCAACGCGGCGGACACCATTGCTCGCTATCTCGCAGCGGGACTGGCCGCGCTCGGCGCCATTCCGACCAAGGACACGATCGTTCTCGAGCGATTCTTCGACGAAAGCGGCGGGATGCAACTGGTCGGACACACCCCCTTCGGCGCGCGGCTGAATCGCGCGCTGGGACTCGCATTGCGAAAACGCTTTTGCGTCACATTCGACTTCGAGCTTCAGGCCGCTGCCAGCGACGACGCGATCCTGCTCTCACTCGGGCCCCAGCACAGCTTTCCCTTGGAGCGCGTGCCGAAGTTCCTCGCTTCTAAGACGGTCGAAAGTGTCGTGCGCCAGGCGGTACTGACGTCGCCGCTGTTTGCCGCTCGGTGGCGCTGGACTCTCAACTTAGCCCTCGCCGTGCTGCGCATGCGCGGCGGACGGAAGAACCCTCCGGCGATCCAACGGATGGAGGCAGACGATCTAATGGCTGCGGTGTTTCCGACCCTGGCCGCGTGCCAAGAAAACGTCGCCCCGGGCCCCCTCGAGATCCCCGACCATCCGTTGGTGCAACAGGCTCTGGACGACTGTCTGCACGAAGCCATGGACATCGATGGCCTGCGCGAGCTCGTGTCGAGGATCGAGTCCGGCGAAGTGCGTGTCGTGGTGCGCGACACGATCGAGCCATCGGTCCTCGCTCACGAGATTCTGAACGGTCGGCCCTTCACCTATCTCGATGACGCGCCACTGGAGGAACGGCGTAGCAGGGCCGTCCAGTTGCGTCGCGGGCTTCCGGCCGAGGCGCGGGACCTCGCGACTCTCGACCCGGAGGCGATCGAGCGGGTCCAGGATGAAGTGCGGCCGGAGCTCCGCGATGCCGACGAACTGCACGATCTTCTGATGACGGTTATCGGGATCCCTGCGGACGAAGAGTGGCGTCAGTGGTTCGATGAGCTGGTCGAGGAGCGGCGCGCAGTGACTGTCCAGACGACGAGCACGCTCCTGTGGTGCCCGGTCGAGCGACGCGCTGAGGTCGAGCTCCTGTTCCCGGAAGCCGTAATTGACCCCGACTATCGCTCGCCGATAGAGACGGCTTCCATCGATCCGGACGCAACTGCAGCGGAGATGTTGCGGGGACATCTCGAGTTCCGCGGACCTTCGACCGTTGCCGACCTATCGGCCGTCACCGGGTTGCCCGAGTTCGATATCGAGAAGGCGCTCGTGCGACTAGAAACGGAGGGCTTTGCCTTCCGCGGGCACTACACAACACCCGAAGGCCCCGAAGAATTCTGTGCGCGCCGCCTGCTGGCCCGGATTCACAACTACACCCAACAGCGACTGCGACGGGAGATCGAACCGGTGACGGCGCAGGACTTCATGCGCTTTCTTTTGCGCTGGCAGCATGTCGCGCCGGGCACCCAACGACAGGGTCGGCTCGGCGTATTGGCGGTCGTCGAACAGCTGCAAGGTTTCGAGCTCGCGGCGGGGGCCTGGGAGGAGGGCATCCTCAAGGCACGCGTCGAGGACTACCGCAGCGACTGGCTCGACGACTTGTGTATTTCGGGTGACGTGACCTGGGGTCGCCTCTCGTTGCGCAACGGCGACGAAGACACCCGGCGCAGCGGCATGACGCCGTCTCGCGCCACGCCGATCACACTGACGATCCGGGACGATCTCTCGTGGCTGCTTCAGGCGGCGCGCGGCGACAGGCGGCCGTCTGTACCCGAGGCAGGTCGGACGGCCGACGTGCTGGATGCTTTGCGCGAGCACGGCGCCCTGTTCCAGACAGACCTCGTGACCCTCACCCGACGGCTCCCTACCGAGGTCGAGGAAGCATTGTGGGATGCGGTGGCCCGCGGGCTCGTCACTGCAGACGGGTTCAACACCGTGAGGTCCCTTCTGTTCGGGCGCCGCCAAAGCCGGACATCTCCACGACGCCGGCTCCGCAGCGGCCGAGTAGCTTCGTCCTCGCGTCGATCCGCGGGGCGATGGTCGCTGCTTCCGGGAACACTGGCAACCGAAGACCCCGACGAGCTGGCCGAGGCCGTTGCCGAGCAACTGCTCGCCCGTTGGGGCGTCATCTTCAGGGACCTATTGGTGCGGGAGTCGTACGCGGTGCCATGGCGCGAGGTCCTATGGGCGCTGCGACGTATGGAGGCCCGCGGGACTATTCGCGGCGGGCGGTTCGTCTCGGGTTTC
>DATADF010000267.1:0-3980 GCA_036258695.1 Actinomycetota bacterium | reverse complement strand
GCGGTCGAGGCAACTGCAATCGCATTCGCGCTGCAGGGAATCGAAACGCCGCGACCCATGACGCACGATCTGTTGCGCGACATTCTCGGCGAGATCAACGTGACCGTAGATCGGATCGTCATATCCGAGCTGGTGGATCAGACCTTCTACGCGCTTATCCACATGAGCATGAATGGCCAGACCGCCGAGGTCTCCTCTCGCCCCAGCGACGCGATCGCGCTCGCCGTCCGCATCAATGCCCCGATCTATGCGGCCGAGGAGGTCCTCGATCAGGCGGGGATCGAGCTGCGCGACGACGAGGAGACCGAAGTCGAGAAGTTTCGCGAGTTCCTCGACCAGGTTCAGCCCGAGGACTTCGCGGCAGGAAGCTAGTCAGGGGGCTCCGGCCGGCCCGGGTGACCCGCCCAGGGGCCCGGCCATCTGGGGGTCGTTGACACCCAGGCCACCCGCTCCTACGATTTTCACCCCCGTAACTACGGGCATGTGACTTAGGGAGGGACCATGGAGGAGGGCTACAGGGGGCCCCAGACCTGCAAGATCGTGGGCATCACCTACCGCCAACTCGACTACTGGACCCGCACGGGCCTCGTCGCCCCCACGGTCCAAGACGCCCGAGGGTCCGGGACTCAGCGGCTGTACTCCTTCAACGACTTGCTCCAACTCAAGGTCATCAAGAGCCTGACCGACGCGGGAGCGAGCCTCCAGAAGATCCGCCAAGCCATCGATTACGTGCGGAACAACCTGTCGGACGATTGGAGCACGCTGACGATCGTGACCGACGGAGCCGGTGTCTACGCCTGCACGTCGGACACCGAGGTCGTCGACCTCCTTCGCTCCGGCCAGGGTGTGCTGGGAGCCGTCGTGGCCGTGGACAAGATCCGGGACCAGCTCCAGGGAACCTTGCGCGAACTCCGTCCCGTGAGCTCGGCGGGGGAATACGCTGAGCCCGAGAGCGCGACCAAGCGTTCGTCGCGGCGGGTAAGCGTCAAGGAGGGCTAGCACATCGAGGGGAACGGACTCAGCAAGGCCGACCGTCCCTCACTTCCCCACGAGAAAGTCGAGTTCGCTCACAACAGTGAGCGACAGTTCGCAAAGTTGCTCGACTTTTATCAGATCGCATGGGACTACGAGCCCACGACTTTCGATATCGAGTGGGACGCGGATGGCACCCCCACGCAGCGGTTCTCGCCGGACTTCTATCTGCCGGACTTCGATCTCTACATCGAGATCACAACCCTGAATCAGAAACTCGTCACCAAGAAGAATCGGAAGGTCCGTCGTCTCATGACTCTCTATCCGGACGTGCGCTGCAAGGTGCTGTATCAGCGCGATTACCTCAATCTGCTGGTGAAGTACGGGCTCGAGGAACCCAGCCAGGGCCCGTTGGTGGAAGAGGAGGCCACCCCGGTCACCGATCCGCGATCGCTGTTTGGCTCCGCGACCGCTTAGATGACGGAAGCCCTTCGACAAAGCCCTCTGGCACCGGCCCACGAACGATTGGGGGCACGCGTCACGGAGTTCGCCGGCTGGGAGATGCCGCTGCAATTCGAGGGCGTCGTAGCCGAGCACCAGGCCGTGAGAGAGAAGGTCGGTGTCTTCGACGTGTCTCACCTCGGCAAGCTGCGCGTTCGAGGTGACGGTCGCGCACTCCAACACGCCTTGACCGCCGACTGTCTCGGCCTCGACGTGGGGCGGGCGACCTACTCGCTGGTTCTCACCGACGCCGGAGGATGCATCGACGACGTCTTCGTGTACCGCATCGACGAGGACGAGTGGTTGGTGGTGCCGAACGCGGCCAACGTCGCGGCGGTCGCTCGCGCGATCGAGGAATCCGGGGGTTCGCCGGCAGATGAGTGGGAGCGCTGGGCGATTCTGGCGATCCAGGGCCCCGGATCCTTCGATCTCTTCGGACGCGCCTTCCCGAACGCGCACGCCGACGAGCTCGCGCTGCACGGGTGGAAGCCGGTCGACGTCCTCGGCCAGGAGGGACTCGTTGCCCGCACGGGCTACACGGGCGAACGAGGCTTCGAGCTCTACGCGCCGGCAGATGTCGCGTTGGGCGCGTTCGAACGACTGTTGGAGTTGGGCGGCCGCCCGGTTGGACTGGGGGCGCGCGACACGCTGCGCCTCGAGATGGGCTACGCGCTGTACGGACATGAGCTGACGCTGGAGATCAACCCGCTCGAAGCGGGTCTCGGGTGGGTGATCTCGTGGGACAAGGATTTTCGCGGGAAGCCGGAGCTCGAGCGGATCAAAGCCGCCGGTCCCGCCCGCAAGCTCGTCGGCATCCGCTGCACGGACCGAGGCGTTCCCCGCCAGGGCTATCCCGTGTACCGCGGGGACGATGTGATCGGTGAGCTGACGAGCGGGAACTTCTCTCCTACGCTCGGGACAGGTATCGGGCTTGCTTTGGTCGATGCGCTGCGTCTGCCCTTAGCCGGCGAGTCGGTCGAGATCGAAGCGCGCGGCCGCCGGATCGCGGGCGATATCGTGAAACCTCCATTCGTGAAGAGATAAGCGAGAGGGCGCGCGTGGATTTCCTGCCACACACCGACGAAGACGACCGCGCAATGCTGGACCAACTGTCGCTCGATTCCATCGATTCCCTCTTCGACGCTATCCCGCAGGACCTGATCTTCGATGGGGCTCTCGACGTCCCCCCGGCACTGAGCGAGCCGGAGCTCTTGGCGCATCTGAGTCAGCTCGCGAGCCGGTCGCGGTCGGCGAATGAGCTCACGTGCTTTGCCGGCGGGGGGTCCTACGACCACCACCTTCCCGCAGCCGTTCGGGCGCTGGCTTCGCGCGCGGAGTTCGCAACGTCCTACACGCCCTATCAGCCGGAGCTGTCGCAGGGCGTGCTGCAGGCGATCTACGAGTTCCAAAGTCTCATCTGCGAGATCTACGGGATGGAGGTCGCCAATGCATCCGTCTACGACGGCGCGAACGCGCTCGTCGAGGGGGGGAATCTCGCCCAGCGTGTGACCAAGCGGGACAAATTGATCGTCGGGGCGACCGTGCCACCGAACTACGTCGACGTCCTCCGGACCTACACCTCGGGGCTTGGGACGACGATCGAGGTGGTCCCGCATTCCGAGGGAGTCGTTCGGTGGGACGCGATCGATGCTGCGAATGCTGCGGCAGTCGTTTTCGCGTATCCGAACTTCTTCGGACGGCTCGAGGACATTGAAGCCGCGTGCACGGTCGCGCACGAGGCCGGCGCGTTGGCGATCGCGGTCGCAGATCCCACGGCTATGGGCATCCTCAAGTCACCGGGGGAGGCGGGAGCCGACGTCGCGGTGGGGGAGGGGCACGCGCTAGGCAACCCCATGTCCTACGGCGGCCCGTACGTCGGGCTGCTCGCGACGAAACTGGACCACGTGCGTCAGGTACCCGGCCGTATCGCGGGGGCAACGCTCGACGCGGATGGTAGGCGCGCGTACGTGCTGACACTGCAGGCACGCGAGCAGCACATCCGCCGGGCGAAGGCCACGTCCAATGTATGTACGAACCAGACGCTCATGGCCATTGCGGCCGCCGTGCATCTCTCGTGGCTGGGGCCCGCGGGCCTACAGCGGCTCGGAGAGGTGTGTGCTCGACGCGCGGCCGCGACGGCCATCCGTCTCGCCGAGATCCCGGGCTGCTCGATCGAATTCGACGGCCCCCGCTTCAAGGAACTCGTGTTGCGGACACCGCTGTCCGGGGGGGAGCTGTGCCGCCGCCTGGCACGTAGAGGCTTCCTCGTCGGCCCCGCGCTGGGCCCCATGTACCCGGAACTCGAGGATTGTGTTCTCGTCGCGGTCACGGAGCGACGTACCGACGATGACATCGCGCGACTGGCGGAGGCGATCGAAAAGGAGCTGGCCGAGCTATGACCGGCCATCCGCTGGAGGCTTCCGCCGGCACGCGGCCGATAGAGCGCGACGAGTTCCCACTCGTGTTCGAGCTCTCCAAGCCGGGACGACGGGCGTGGTCGCTCCCAG
>DATADF010000266.1:0-2642 GCA_036258695.1 Actinomycetota bacterium | reverse complement strand
CACCACTCCAGCCACAGCCGGCGTGAGGTCCGGAGGTGCTCTCGCTCCCGGGAGAACACTTCAAGGGTCACCGTTCCGTCGTAGCCCGCATCCCTTAGCGAACGGATGGCCTGTTTCCAGTCGATGGTTCCGGCGCCAAGCGGCAAATGAAGATCCTCCGCGCCGCCCCGGTTGTCCGAGACGTGCACGTGGGCGAGCCGATCGCCGAAAGCGTCCAGCAATGCACTCGTTCGGTTCTTCTCGCCCAAGCCGAGACGCAAGTTGGCGTGGCCGATGTCGAGATGGAAGCGCGCGTCCGGAGCGGCGTCGAAGATCGCTTCGAAGTCCTCCGGCCCGGAGAAGAGACGATCGAGGTTCTCCACCATCAACGTGATGTTCCGTTGCGCGCAATCGATCGCCAGCTGGGCTATCGCTTCCGCATTGGCCTTTCTCACGTTTTCGACCGAGGCCAGGGGCACACGCTGGTCGGGATGAACATTGACGAGTTCCACCCCCGCGTCGGCAAAGCAATCGAGCCCGCGCGCGTACAGGTCGCGCGCCACGCGTCGCATCTCGGCCCAGGGCGATGCAATCGGCAAGTACCACGCCGTGTGACCGACCGCTTTAAGCCCGAGATCGCCGAGCAGTCGGCCTACCTCTTTACCGTCGGGCAGCCATACCGCGGGGGGCTCGAGCGTGAGATCCACGAAGTCGAAACCGTCCTCGGAGATCCGATGGATCTCTTTGAGGACCGAACGGCCGGGGAAGTTCATGGAGCCGACGAGCATCGCCGCATCATGACAGACGAGCTTGGCGCTTCGACCGACACCCGCGCCGCTATCCTCGTTCGCATGCAAACCTACGAGGCGATACTGACGCGGCGTTCGGTCCCCAAGGTCACGCAGCAGGAACCGACGCGCGAGCAGATAGAGAAGCTACTTGCCGCCGCCGTCCGTGCTCCGAATCACCATCTGACCCAGCCGTGGCGCTTCATTGTGTTGCGCGGAGAAGCGCTGCGCGAGTTCGGTGATGCCTGGGGCGCCGGCGAGGCGAGGCTCGGCAAGAACGCCGACGCGGCCCGCACCAAAGCGCTTCGAGCCCCGGTGATCATCTGCGTCATCGAACGCCCGAAGACGGACCACGCGATAGTCGTCGAAGTCGAGGAGCACCACGCCACCGGGGCCGCCATTCAGAACATCCTGCTCGCGGCGCACGACATGGGCCTCGGCGCGATGATCCGGACCGGGGTGTCGGCACGCTTGGAGGAGGTGCGCGACTACTTGGGACTTGAGGACGATGAGCTCGTCGCCGGCTTCATCTATCTCGGCTTCCCGCCTGAAGGCGATTCCGACCGACCCATGTCGCGTCGCCGCCCGGCATCCGAAGTCACCGAATGGAGGGGCTGGGCGTGAGCCCCAGGAAACCAACGCGGGCTGCCTTCTTCGACCTCGACAAGACGCTGATCCCGGGCTCCAGCCTGTTCCTGATGGCCCGTGGGATGTACGAACGCGATGTCCTTCGCGTACGAGACATCGTGCGCTTCGGCTGGGGTCAGCTGATGTTCCGAGTGCGCGGGGAGCGGGAACGCGACATGACGAAGTCACGCGACTCCACACTTGACTTCGTAGCCGGTCGGAGCAGCGAAGAGCTGAAGGGGTGGGGCAAGGAGATCGCGGAAGAGCAGATCCTTCCCCGTGTCTACGAAGACCTCGTTCGCGTCATACAGAACCACCAATCGCATGGGGATCTGACCTTCCTTGTCACCGCGGCCCCGATCGAGCTTGCGGACGTGATCGCGCGCGCTCTCGGCATGACGGCGGCGATCGGCACCGAGTCCGAGATCGACGAGGGCGGTTTCTATACGGGCCGCTTGCTCGGCCCGGTGATGCACGGGCCCGAGAAGGCCAAGGCGGTCGCCGAATGTGCCGCGGAACACAAGATCGACCTGGCCGAGTGCTCCGCCTACTCGGATTCGATAAACGACCTGCCCCTCCTGGAATCGGTCGGCGATCCGCACGCGGTCAACCCCGAGCCCGAGTTGCGTCGCATCGCGCGCACTCGCGGATGGCCCATTCACGAGCTACGCACACGGCGCCGAGCGTTGCTCATCGGGATTCCCGCAGGTCTGGGCGGGACCACGCTGCTCGTCGCGGGTCTGTTAATCGGAATGGCCATTCAGCGGCGCCGCCATGCTCGGGAGCACCGGGGCCCGCTCGAGCGCGTCGCCCGCTGGATCCGCGTCTAGGGTCGCGGCGCTAACTCGGCTGCGGCCATAACTCCGGATCGAATGGCGGACACAACCCGGATCCACCACATCTCGTTCTGGACGCTCACCGCCCTGCTCGGATTCTTTCTCTTTGCAGCCAGCGCGCCGTCGTCTCTGTACCGTCTCTATGCGGCTAAGTGGGATTTCTCGGCGCTGACCCTGACCGCCATCTACGCGGTCTACGCCGCGGGAGCGCTTGCCGCACTGCTCGTCACCGGCCGCCTCTCGGACCATCTGGGGCGACGCCGTGTCGTGCTTGTCTCCATCGCGGTACAACTGCTGGCCCTCGCCAGCTTTGGCGTCGCCGACAACGTCGCCTACCTGTTTGTGGGACGGACTCTCCAGGGCGCGGCGACTGGAATCGCGTCGGGAGCAATCAGTGCGTGGCTGGTTGATC
>DATADF010000265.1:0-7945 GCA_036258695.1 Actinomycetota bacterium | reverse complement strand
GCCTCCTGAACTAGCCCGCCCGCCATGTACGTTCTGTAACCGCTCAACTACCGAAGGGGATCATTATCGGCAATTTCTTCCACTTTTTAAACAGGTTTCCTCAGAAAACTTGAAATATTTTCCAGAAATTGCTGTCTTCTTGGCGACAACGTGAGTGCTTTGACCGAATTGCCCACCCTCCACGCTCCTCACCACCCGTGAAAGAGGCCTGGTGGGTGCTTCCGACGGGGGCCGGGGTTGTCAGCGGAGCCTTCGCTTACACGCTCGGGCGCCTGTGGAAGGCGAGTCCGAGACCCCACCTACTGGCCTGGGCGTTGGCCCTGCTGCTCTTTGCCATCGCTTCTATAGCTGCGGGCGCGTCGATGCTGGCGAACTGGACGTCGACGTCGTTTCGTCTCTATTACTTGTTTGGGGCGATCGTGAACGTGCCGGTGCTCGCCATCGGCACCATTTATTTGCTGGGCCCTCGCAAGTTCGGTCATGTTTGCGCGGTGGTGGTCGCGATCGCGTCCCTGTTCGCTGCGATCGTGGTGTTCAGGGCGGATCTGGATACGGCAGGGTTGAGGGTGGAGGGAATCCCCTCGAGTCGCGACGTGGCGCCCGAATTGCCCCGCACGCTCTCTCGCTACTTCTCCTTTGGCGGCTTCTTCGTCGTCGTGGGAGGCGCGCTTTGGTCGGCCTGGCGACTCGCGCGCAAGCGCGAAGAAAGATTGCGGCGTTTGGCTCTGGCCAATTTGCTTATCGCCACCGGGACATTCGTCGTGGCGGTTGGAAGCGGCTTTGCTCGCTACGGCCAGGGGGCACTTCTTGCCCTGGGCCTCGTAGTCGGCGTGAGCTTGATGTTCTTAGGCTTTCTCATGACTCGCCCGCGCTCCGCCTGAGCAGCCGTGACTGATTCTTCGATCGTGCCGCTCGAAGAAGGTTGGTATCTGCTGAGCGCCGCCGAGCTCGAACGAGTTCTGAGGGGCGATGTCGAGGCGAAGTCCGTCGCCATCGCCCAGAGATTGCGGATCGAAGACGCACTCGGGCGCAGAAACGCCGGCAACCTGCCCGACGAAAAGGACCGCAGTCTGCGTCTGGTGTTGCATGTGCGCGCCCCGGATGATCTGAAGAACTTGCCGCAGCGTCGCCTCGCTTTCGAGCCCGACTTTCACGATGCACCGGTGTGGCGCCGCGAGGGCTCGCGACCGGTGAATGTCGTCCCTGTGCGCGTGAACGAGTTCGAAGTGCCGGGGTTGGACGCGTGGTGGGAGGACGACGATCTGCAACGTCTCGAGCAGGAGTGGGCATCGACCGGTTCGGTGCGCGGAGTCCGAGTACCCGCCGCATACCGCGGCTTCGTCTACAAGACCGTGCTCGAACTTGAGAGGGCGGGGCGTCCGATCACCGCCGCGACCGTTGCCCAGTCGGTTGCCCGGTGGCTGCCGCCGAATCAAAGCGACGAGCTGTTACGGGTGCTGCTGGAGGCCAATTCCTCGGCTTGACCCGAATTCCAGCGCTGTAACTCTGGTCGAACATACGTTCTATGATCGGCCGATGGAGTCGGGCCGGCTCTTCGAGCTCCGTCGTCGCACCTTCGACACGCCGCACTTTCGCGGCATCGAGTTCATCGAGGTCGAAGCGAAGACGATCATCAACCACGTGCCGGGCAGCTACCTACCGTTCAACTACACGATCAATCCGTATCGGGGTTGCAGCCATGCGTGCAAATTTTGTTTTGCTAGATCGACACACATGTACATGGATATGAATGCGGGACGCGACTTCGAGACCAAGATCGTCGTCAAGGTAAATGCGGCGCAACTACTACCCAAGGAGCTGCGCGCAAAGAAGTGGAAGGGCGACCACATCGCGATGGGGACCGCGACCGATCCCTACCAGCGGGCCGAGGGTCGTTACAAGCTCATGCCCTCGATCATCAAGACACTGACCGAATTCCGTAATCCGTTCTCGATCCTCACCAAGGGCACCTTGATCCTGCGAGACCTGGATCTGCTTCAGGACGCCGCTGCGATCGCGCCCGTGTCCACGGCATTTTCCGTCGCGACGTTGGACGACGAAGTGTGGCGCCGAAGCGAACCGGGGACGCCACATCCACGGAAGCGAATCGAGGCGGTGGCAAAGCTCAACGCCGCAGGCATCCCTTGTGGGGTCATGGTCGCGCCTGTCCTGCCGGGAATCAGCGACGACCCGAAACAGCTCCGCGAGGTTGTCGCTGCGGCACTCGATGCCGGCGCTACCCACGTGTCGCCCATCTTGTTGCACCTGCGACCGGGAGTTAAAGAGGTCTACCTCGATTGGCTTGCCGACAGCTATCCCGATCTGCTGCCGCGATATCTCGAGATGTATCCGAAGGCCTACGCGTCTTCGGCCGACCGAGCCGCGCTAACGAAAACAATGACCCGCATTACTGCGGAGCTCGAGATGGAGTTAGGCAAGGACCGACGTCCACCACGGCGCCGTATGCGGCGCAAGCCTCCTCCGGTTGCGCGCCCCGACTCGGAGCAGCTTTCTCTTCTCTAAGAGCGGCGGTTTCTAGGAGCTAAAGCCGCGCAGGCGGGCGATGCGCTCCTCGGCAGGTGGATGCGTAGAGAAGAGGCCCGCAAAGTTCACGCGCCGGCCGGTGAGCGGATTCACGATGAAAGCCTGCGCCTGAGCCGGATGCACGTGCATCGGAATCTCCTTGGCCGCAGCATGCATTTTCTCCAGCGCTCGAGCGAGCGGCTCTCCCGATCCGGAGAGAGCGGCACCGGTGCGATCGGCTTCGTACTCGCGCGCTCTCGAGATCGCCATCTGCAGCAGCATCGCCGCCAACGGAGCCAGGATCATCATTCCGAGCAGCGCGAGTGGATTTCCCCCCTCGTCCTCGTCTCCACCGCCGAACCACAGCGCCATGCGGGCTACGAACGTGATGCCCATGGCGATTGCGGCAGCAACCGAGCCGATCAGGATGTCGCGGTTGCGCACGTGCCCAAGCTCGTGCGCGAGCACGCCGCGCAGCTCCTCTTCGGTCAAAAGCTCGGTGATCCCTTGAGTGACGGCGACCGCGGCATGTCGGTCATTGCGACCGGTGGCGAAGGCGTTGGGCTGTGGGTCCGGAGTGATGTACAGCTTGGGCATCGGCATGTTGGCGGCAGTAGTCAGCTCGCGCATGATCCGGTAGAACCATGGCGCCTCTTGCTCGGTGACTGGCTGGGCACGCGCCGCCTTGATCGCGATCTTGTCGCTGAACCAATAAGACCCGCCCACGAACAAAAGCCCGAGCGCGAGCCCCGCAAACGCACCCACCTGCCCAAAGCGGGAGCCGATGAGGACTAGGGCGCCGCCGAGGGCGGCCAGCAACACATACGTCTTGATCGTGTTCTTGTTCATGACCCCAAATTTACGCCCGCGGGAGAATCACTGAGACCATGAGGACGCCAGTCATAGAAGCCGTGGACCTCAGGCGCACTTATCGGACTACGACGGGGGCATTCCGCAGACGCCCCCTCGATGTAGAGGCCGTGAAGGGCGTCAGCTTCGAGGTCGGTGAGGGCGAGCTTTTCGGCCTGTTGGGACCGAACGGGGCGGGCAAGACCACGACTATCAAGATGCTGATCACGCTCTTGCTTCCTACGTCGGGCACTGCTCGGGTTCTCGGTTACGACGTCGTGACGGATGCCGCGCGCGTACGCGAACGGATCGGTTATGTGTTCGGAGGAGAGCGAGGGCTCTACGAGCGGCTGCCGGCCCTCGATAACCTCCGCTATTTCGCGGAGCTCTACGGAGTCCGACCCGAGATCCAGAAGCAGCGCATCGGCTACGTCCTCGATCTCGTGGGACTGACCGGCCGGGAGAGGGAACGCGTCGAAGGTTATTCCCGAGGAATGCGTCAACGGTTGCACGTCGCGCGCGGACTGCTGCACGACCCTCCGGTTGTCTTTCTCGACGAACCGACGATTGGAGTGGATCCCGTCGGTGCTCGCGAGCTGCGAGCCACCATCGCCGCACTCACCGAGCAAGGCAAGACCGTGCTGCTGACCACGCACTACATGTTCGAGGCGGACAGCCTCTGCGACCGAATCGGAGTCATTGCGAACGGCTCGATCATCGCCATGGGGACGCCGCGCGACCTCAAGGGTGTCGTGGCGGATCGCACCATCGTCGAGGTCGAGGCTTTCGGGGTATCGGATGCCGCGATGGCGAGTCTGCGCGCAATACCCGGGGTCGCTTCGGTATCGGTCGAGGAGAGGGATCAAGCGCAGCTGCTGTGCGTGCAATCGCACAAAGGAGTCGAACTCACACAGACGATTCTCGGAAAGCTCGACGGCGTGAAGGTGGGTCGAGTAGCGGTGCGCGAGCCCACACTCGAAGATGCCTACGTCGCTCTGGTGACTGAGACACCATGACGGCGACGGCGGCCGTGAGGACTGAGACGCGCTTGCTTGACCGGCGGATCGGTCGCTTGCTCGTCATGGGCTGGCGCTTCCATCTAAAAACGCTGTCCCAGTCGAGCTTCTTCATACTCGTGTCGGTCCTGCAACCGGTCATCTTCGCCAGCATTGCCTTCTTCATGTTCCGCGTCGGCGGCCGGGAAGGCACTCTCTTGTATGCCGCGCTCGGCGCGGGCCTTATGGGAATTTGGTCGTCGGTTCTGTTCGGCTCGGGCGGCGCTATCCAGTGGCAGAGATGGGAGGGCACGCTCGAGCTGCTCGTCACCGCTCCCGCCCCATTCATCCTCGTGCTGCTTCCGCTTTCACTCGCGACCTCCTCGATCGGGATCTACTCACTGACCGCGACGCTCTTCTGGGGCGTCGTCTTCTTCGGGATTCCTCTGCAGCTCGCCCATCCGTGGCTCTTTGCATTGGCAGTTCCGACGACGGTGATCTCGCTGGGGCTTCTCGGGTTGGTCCTGGCATCGAGCTTTGTGCTCTATCGGCATGCGAATGCATTGTCGAACCTGCTCGAATATCCGATCTGGTTGATCACGGGTCTGCTCGTGCCGGTCTCGTTCTTGCCGGGATGGGTCGAGCCGCTGAGCTGGCTGCTTGCGCCGACCTGGGGGGCGAAGTCGATTCAAGCTGCGGCTCTCGGTGGCGATCCGCGATTCCCGATTCTCATGTGTGCACTTTTGGGAGTGGTTTACCTATTGATCGGGTCGCGATTGCTTCGACTCTTCGAACGCCTGGCACGCGGACGGGCAACCCTTTCTCTGACTTGAAAATTCGGTCGGCGTGAACTCACTGCGGGTGTTCTTCGTCGGTGGAGTGATCTCGTATCGCGCCCTGTTCAACTGGCTTCGACCCGAGATCTACATCCCAACGATGTTGGGAAGTCCGATTTTTCAGATTGTCTTCTTCGCCAAGTTGGGCGACTACGCGGGAGTGGAGAACGACGCGTTCTTCGTCGTCGGTAACGCCTTGCAAGTTTCCGCTATGGCCGGGATTTACGGCATGACTATGACGATCGCCAATGAGCGCTACTTCGGCACTCTCTCGGCCCTTTTGGCGACCCCGGCGCCGCGGCTGGCTCTGTTCCTGGGGCGCGCCGTACCCCTGATCGCCAATGGGCTGCTTATCTCTGTATTCGGTTTCGCCGTGGGCACCCTGTTGCTCGACTTCGTTCTCCCGGCAACGGGGCTTCCCGGCCTGGGCGTGATCCTTCTGGTCACGGCTTTCGCCTGCACGTCCTTCGGACTGCTACTTGGCTCGATCGGCCTGCGGGCGCGAGACGTGTTCTTCATCTCGAACCTCGTCTATTTCCTGATGCTTCTTCTCTGCGGTGTGAACATCAGGCCGGAGGCCCTTCCGGGGTGGATGCAGTCGATCTCCTACGCGCTCCCGTTGACGCGAGGTATCGAGGCCGCCCGAGGGGTTGTCATTGGCGGGCGGCCGTTCGCCGATGTCGCTCCGCTTGTCTGGGGGGAGCTGGGCGTCGGCTTGGCATATGCGGTGGGGGCCTACGTGCTCTTTCGCTTCCTTGAGGTCGAGGCCCGACGCCGCGGCACTCTCGAAACGTACTGACCCGCGGTCCGATCCTTTCTGACACCTCGGCTGTCGAGAGCAACGAGCCGTCGTTCCCACCTGCGCCATGTGCACCAGAGCCCGGTCGGTAATGAGTGAAGTCCATTTGACTCCTTACTCCAGATGTTCTATGGTGTAACGAGCAAAGACCGTATAGCTCCTTACCGAAGGTGAGGCCATGCACGCGGAGATAATCCTGGACAGCTTCGAAGGTAAGTCCGCACGTTCACCTTTTCTTCTTCGGAGTTCCCGGATTGAGGAATACCGCCCCGAGTCGTGGGAGTTGCCGTTCACATGAGATCTCCCGCCGAATTCATTCCTAGCTCACCCCGCTGGCGGGTGTGGCTTGCCCTAGCGACCATCTATCTCGTTTGGGGCTCCACCTACCTCGCCATCCGAGTGGTGGTCGAGACGATGCCGCCCCTGCTCAGCGCCGGCGTCCGGTTCCTCATAGCCGGAGCCTTGATGTGGGCTTTCCTCGCCGCGCGGCGCGGGCTGAGCGCGATGCGCGTGTCGGTTCCGGAGCTGCTTGCCAGTTCTCTCGTCGGCACGCTGCTGCTGCTCGGAGGCAACGGCCTGGTGACGATCGCCGAAGTCGACGTCCCCTCGGGTTTAGCAGCGTTGATCATCGCCTCGGTCCCTCTCTGGGTCATTCTTCTGCGCAAGCTGTTCGCGGAGCGCGTGCCCATCTCGAGTCTGCTTGCCGTTCCGTTGGGATTCGCCGGCGTGGCGCTTCTTTTACTTCCCGGAAACCGACCCGCGGGCGTGGGGCTGTTCGGGCCTTTGCTTCTCGTGGCGGCGTCGCTGTTCTGGGCGTCCGGCTCCTTCTTCTCGAGCAAGCTGCCGCTGCCGCGCGACCCCTTGGTCACGACCACATATCAGATGCTGGGTGGCGCGGTCTCGCTGTTCGCGGGGGGCTTGATCCGAGGTGAAGGTTCCGGAATTCAGCTGAGCGAGATATCCCTGAGCTCGACCGTCGCATTGCTCTATCTGATCGTCGCCGGATCGTTGCTCGCATTCACTGCCTATGTCTGGCTGCTTCAGAACGCGCCGATCTCGAAGGTCGCGACCTACGCGTACGTGAATCCCGTGGTTGCGATGCTTCTCGGCTGGCTGATCCTGTCTGAGAGCATGACCGGAATGATGATCGTGGGGGCGGGAGTGGTCATCGCGTCGGTGGCTTTCACCGTCTCTGGTGAGTCGCGCCTCGCGGCCACCAAGGAGCGGGAGATTGTGGACGAGCGCGTCCCAAATAGTGATGTAACGCCCATGCCGGTGGTGGAGGTCGTCTAAGCCCCGATCTGCGGCAAGCTGTCGGGCGATGCCCGCGACCGGATCCAGAATTCCAGCGAACCGCCGACGTCCGGGCGTTGTAGGCGTCGCCTTGGCGCTGGCTCTGGTGGCGTCCTGCTCCGGCGAGCCGTCGGAAACGGCCCACACTTCAAGTCCCAGTCCGGGGGAGCCGACTCGCCAGGCGATTGCGCCGCGCCCACCCACTCGAGTCGTACCGAGTCCCGGCAGACCGATCCCGCGCTCGATAGATGGCTTAGCGCTGGAGTTGCGCGGGCTGAACCAGGCTGCCTACGCCGCGGTCGATGCGTGGCTCGCGGCGGGAGCAGATATGAGTGACCGACCCGCGCTCGTCGTGCAGCGCAGCGGGCTTCGCTTTCAAGAGATCTATCGCTTCCTGACCCGCCATCCCAACCTTGCCGCCGCGGTGAGGCGCCGCTTGCCGGCTGGAATCGCGGGCAAGGTTCGCGACCATGTCCACGCCGGTAGTCTGCTGACACGTCTAGTGACGCCGCTCGAGAAATTGCCGGGCTGGAAGCTTGCCCGTCCGAAGGCACCGCGGGAGTTGCGGCGCTACTTCGAGCTGGGCGAGCGGCGATTTGGCATCCCGTGGGAAACGCTCGCGGCGGTGAACCTGGTCGAGACTCGCTTCG
>DATADF010000264.1:0-7457 GCA_036258695.1 Actinomycetota bacterium | reverse complement strand
GTCATCAACTCCGACGGCAGCGGTGAGATGGCCTTCGGATTTTCTGGAGAACACAAACGGGACCCGGAGTTCTCTCCGGATGGGACCAAGATCGCGTTCTCGTCTGACCTCTCGCATCCTCCGCCGATCTTCGTTGCGAATGCCGACGGCACCCAGGTTCGTGAGGTGACGGAGGGTATTCGGCTGTCATGGGCGCCAAGCGGAGCACAGCTTGCCGCCGAATCTTCGACGCCCGGAGGAGGGATATTTCGAATCAGCCCGGATGGTTCCGGCAAATCGACCATCGTCGATGACACCGGCAACGAACGCTCCCCGGTGTGGTCGCCGAGCGGTGATGCCATTGCGTTCTGGGCCGACTATGGAGGGTCACCGCGTTTGTTTTGGGGTGAGATCGATGCGTCGAGAAGGTGCGCCTGGGTGCCAATTCCGAACACCGAGGGCGCCGCCGAAAGCTTCGATTGGCAAGCCTTAGGCCGGCCGGGCGCGACTATCCCTTCGTGCCCGCCTAGCCCAACCGCGAGCGCCCCATCGAGCGCATCGCCATCGGCTGCATCGCCCTCGGGTCAGTCACCCAGCCCGTCCGGGAGCCCATCGCCGAGCCCCTCGGCGAGTCCTACCCCGACGTTCGTTCTTCCCTCGCCCGACCCAACTCCGACTTTCCACTCCCGCAGCGTTCAACTCTCGCTTCGGGGGCACCTCACTCTTTCGGGCGTCGTGGTTGTGTTCGACGGTTTTGAACCGTGCCTCGCCGGCGTTCCGGTGAAGCTGCAGCGTCGGACTGAGTTCGGGTGGCGCACTTTGCGATCAGTGGTCACCGATGACGAGGGCCGGTACGAGGGACGCGTGAGAGACAAACGCGGGGTCTACCGCAGCAAGATTCGCGAGCTGCTGCTCGCCAACGATAGGTGTGAAAGGGCGACTTCGGCGCGCCGGCGACATCGCCACTAGCTGGGCATTTACTTCTGGCTCATAGGATGCGGCGGTGAAGATCGAGCGGGCGCTGCTCAGCGTCTCCGACAAGAAGGGGTTAGTCGAGTTCGCACGCGGGCTCGTCGATGCCGGAGTCCAGATCCTGTCGTCCGGCGGTACGGCGTCTGAGTTGGTAGCCGCTGGAGTTCCGGTGCGAAAGGTCGCCGATGTAACCGGAGCTCCGGAGATCCTCGGTGGCAGAGTCAAGACGCTACATCCGAAGATCCACGGCGGCATCCTGGCGAACCGCTCCAACCCCGACCATCTAGCGGATCTAAAAGAGCAGGGAATCGAGCCGATCGATTTGATTGTCTGCAATCTCTATCCGTTCGAGAAGACGGTCGGGCGCGCGGGCGTGAGTGAAGAGGAAGCTGTCGAGCAGATCGATATCGGAGGACCGGCCATGGTCCGGGCGGCGGCCAAGAACTTTCATTCGGTCGCGGTGGTGGTCGATCCGCGGCGCTACGACGAAGTCCTCGAGCACATCAAGAGAGACGGCGGGATTCCTTTAGACGTGCGTCGGAATCTCGCCCTCGAGGCCTTCTCGCACACCGCGGCCTACGACGCGGCGATCTTCCGTTACTTCGCCGATGAGGAGGACTATCCCGAGCGGCTCGTTCTCGCGGCGACGAAGGTACTGGATCTGCGCTACGGGGAGAATCCGCATCAGTCGGCCGCTTTCTACCGTTTGGGGCGCATCCCACGGGGCTTGGCGGCTGCCGCCCAACTGGGCGGTAAGGAGCTCTCGTACAACAATCTCTTGGACAGCGATGCCGCCTGGCGACTGGTGACGGAGCTGGAGGGGTCGGCGGCCGCGATCATCAAGCATTCGAATCCTTGCGGCGTCGCTATCGCCGCCTCGATCTCCGAGGCGTACAAGAAGGCGCTGGAGTGCGACCGCACGTCGGCGTTCGGCGGGATCGTTGCCCTCAACCGGCCTTGCGATCAGCCGACCGCCGAAGCGATCGCGGAGATCTTCACCGAAGTCGTGATGGCGCCGGAGTATTCCAAGGAAGCGCTCGAGGTCCTGCGCTCCAAGAAGAATCTGCGCATCCTCGTTCTCAGCGAGCCTCCTCCCGTTGATTCCGATCTGCGAGCGGTGAGCGGCGGTCTACTCGTCCAAAGCGCCGATCCGAGGGATGGTGCCGAGGACGCAAAGGTAGTTACGCGCGCCGAACCCACGTCCCAGCAGTGGGCCGACCTCCGCTTCGCGTGGGTCGTAGCCAAGCACGTGAAATCCAATGCGATCGTTCTCGCTAAGGATCAAACCGCCGTCGGCGTAGGCGCCGGCCAGATGAGCCGGGTGGAATCCACGGAGCTGGCGGCGCGGCGCGCTGGGGACCGAGCTCAGGGCACGGTATGTGCCTCCGATGCCTTCTTTCCCTTCCGCGACGGACTGGACGCGGCAGTCGCCGCAGGAGCGCGCGCGGTGATCCAACCCGGGGGTTCAGTACGCGACGACGAGGTGATCGCCGCGGCCGACGAACACGGGATCCCGATGGTCTTTACGGGACGGCGCCACTTCCGGCACTAGTAGCTGCTGCGGTTCTGGCGCAGAAAGGTTGCCTACGGAACCGCCTCGCTCGGCAAGGGGTGGATGGTGCCGTCGCGTTCGGTGTCGCGCACTCCGGGTACGAGAAGGAAGGCCATGACTCCGATGCCGCCGAGGATGCCCGACCAGATAAACGTCGCATCGAGACCGATGGCTTCCGATACCGGCCCGACCAACGCGAACGAGACCGGCGTGAGCGAGATCGACACGAGCCAGTCGAGGCTGGTGACGCGACCCAGTAGAGCCGTTGGAACCAGGCGATGCATCAAGGTGCTCCACACCACCAGGGACGCCGCCCACCCGCCCCAGGCAAGGAACTCGACAAGCGCGGCTTGCCATGTCGTAGTCAGAAACGCATAAGGCCACATCAGCGAAACGCCGAGCGCGAAGCCGAGGTAAAGGAACAAGATGTGCTTGCGGGGAAGGCCGCGTTGGCCCATGAGGAATGCGGCCACGACGGCGCCCAGACCACCCGCCGCAAAGACGAACCCGACGTCACTGGCATCACCGTTGAGCTTGTTCTTGATCAAAAACGGAACCAACACCTCGAAGGGGCCGAGCACGAATAGAAGTGAAATCGAGGCCGCGCCCAGGGTGGCCCACAGCCACGGCTGAGTCCTCACGAAGCGCAATCCTTCGCGAACCTCGGCAAGCACGGACGCCCCCTCAGCGCGTTCGGGTGGCGGTCTCCGGCTCATCATCCAAATGGCGATGGCCGACACCACGAACGTGCCGGCGTCGATCACGAAAGCCCACCCGGCGCCCCACGCGGCGACAATCAGACCGCCGATGGCCGGACCCGCAAGTCGCTCGCCCAGTGGCCGCACAAAGTTGTCCAGCGAGTTCGCCTGTACAAGGTCTTCGGATGGAACTATGTCGGGGACGATCGCGCCGAAGGCCGGACCGAAGAGTGCTTGGCCGATCCCATAAAAAGCCGCCAAGACGATCAGATGCCAGAGCTGAAGAACGCCGGCAAGGGCTAGGAGTCCCATCCCCGCGATCGCGACCCCGCGAATGATGTCGGATGCGATGAGCACCCGTCGGCGCTCGACTCGGTCGCTGATCACGCCGCCCACCAACAGGAAGGCGACCATGGGCAAGCTCCACGCGACGCTGACCAGCGAAAAAGCAGTAGGCACGTTAGACAGCTCGTAGGCCTGCCACGCTAGAGCCACGACGTATAGACCGTCGCCAATGAGTGAGACGGTGAGCCCCGTCCAAAGCAGCCGGAAGTCGCGGATGCGAAGCGGCCGCGCGATACCGATGCGCCCGAACGGCGCTTCGCGTTCCGTTGTTTCGCCGGGAGGCGGCGTTGTCGGCGGTGTAACAAGCTTGTCGCTCATAGGAGCCCCATTTTGGGTGCTGAGTAGGATGCCCGAGTCCACAGGCTAGGGGGTTCTATGGCCGCGAAGATCATCGACGGCAAGGCAATTGCAGCTGAAATTCGCAAGGAGGTCGCGGCCGAGGTCGCCGAGCTCGGAGAGGGCGGGATAACGCCGGGTCTCGCCACCGTCCTCGTGGGCGAGGACCCCGCGTCAAAGGTCTACGTCTCTTCCAAGCGGAAAGCGTGTGCGGAGGCCGGCATCAAAGCGTGGGACCACGATCTGGATGCCAGCATTCCGCAGGACGAACTGCTGGATCTATTGCGACGGTTGAACGACGACGACTCCGTGCACGGCATCCTGGTACAGCTTCCCCTGCCGGAGCACATCGACGAGGAGCTCGTTCTGAACGCGGTCTCCCCCAGCAAGGACGCCGACGGGTTCCACCCCTATAACCTCGGGCGTTTGCTGGCGGGGGAGCCCGTGGTGGCGCCGGCAACCCCGTCGGGTATCCAGGAGTTGCTTCTGAGATCGGGCATCGAGACGACGGGGGCCGAGGTCGTTATCGTGGGGCGCTCCAACATCGTGGGTAAACCGCTGGCCGCTTTATTGATGCAGAAGGCGCGCGGCGCCAACGCGACCGTGACCATCTGCCATACCGGCACGAAGGACCTGACGGTTCACACGAAGCGCGCGGAGATCCTCGTTGCTGCGATCGGGCGCGCACATGCGATAACCGGACCGATGATCGCTCCGGGAGCCACCGTCATCGATGTGGGCATCAATCGAACGGAGAACGGGCTGGTGGGCGACGTCGACTTCGAGGCCGCCAGCGAAGTCGCAGGCGCGATCACTCCGGTGCCCGGAGGCGTGGGCCCGATGACGATCGCGATGCTTCTCAAGAACACAGTTGGACTCGCACGCCGAGCGCGGGGCCCGGTCTAAGACTCAGCTGCGATGTCTGCTCACCGCGTCCGTAACGGCGCCGTCGAGCTAAACGTCTGGGAGGAAGGGGCTGGGCCGGCCGTCCTTCTGCTTCATGGATTCCCCGATTCCTCTTACATGTGGCGCAAGCAGGTGCCGGAGCTCGTCAAGGCCGGTCTCCGACCCATCGCAGTCGATCTGCGCGGCTTCGGTCTGTCGGATCGGCCATCCGGAGTGGCCGCCTATGGCCTTGAGAAAGTCAAGTCTGACTTGATAGCGATTCTCGATCACTTTGGCATCGATCGGGCCCACGTGGTGGGGCACGACTGGGGGGCGGTGACCGCCTGGGGGTTCGCAGGGTCGCATTCCGAGCGTCTAGACCGACTCGTTGTCCTTTCCGTTGGGCATCCCAGCGGTTTCGTGCGGACACCTCCACAGCTCCTCAGGTCTTGGTACACGCTCGCTTTCCAGGTTCCGGTACTGCCGGAGCGAGCACTGACCGCGCGCGATTGGTTCTTGTTCAGAAAGTTCTTTGAAGGGTCGCGCGACTTTCTTCGCTATCTAGAGGATCTGTCTCGGCCGGGAGCTCTAACCGCGGGGCTCAACTGGTACCGGGCCAATGCGCGGCCCTGGGATCTGGCGCGCTACCCACGCGTGCGCGCTGACGTGCTCGGCATTTGGGGCACCACCGACTGGGCCGTTACAGAAGCGCAGATGATGAAGTCGAGGCGCTACGTCGATGGGACGTGGCGGTACGAACGGGTGGAAGGCGGCCACTGGCTCCCGTTGTCGCGGCCCGCGATCGTGAACGAGCTACTCGTGGATTTCTTGACGGCGGGCTAGCGCTCGGAGAGCGGGACCCAGGCTCTGGGTTCCGGACCCACGTACTCGTGGTCGGGGCGGATCAATCGGTTATCCGCGTACTGCTCGCGTACGTGCGCCGTCCACCCGGCGACGCGGCTGCATGCGAACACGCACGTGAACAGGTCGGTCGGGATCTGCAGGTAGCCGTACACCGACGCCGCATAGAAGTCGACGTTGGGGTAGATGCCCTTCTCGTCCATCACGGCTTTCTCGATCTCTTGCGAGATCTCGTAGTTGTTACCGTCGCCCGTCTTCTCGGCGAGCTCCTTCGCCATCCTTCGCAGGTGAGTGGCGCGCGGGTCCTCGGTCTTGTAGACACGATGGCCGAATCCCATGATTTTTTCCTTGTTGCGCAACTTATTGATCGTGTAGTCGCGCGCCTTGCTCGGCTCCTTGATCTCTTTGATCATGCGCATCACTTGCTCGTTGGCGCCTCCGTGCAAGGGTCCCTTCAAGGCAGCGATCGCCGCGGTGACCGACGAATGGATGTCCGAGAGGGTCGCCGCGCACACCCGGGCCGCGAATGTCGAGGCATTCATGGTGTGATCCGCGTGCAGCACCAGGCAAACGTCGAAGATGCGCGCCGCCTCGTCGTCGGCCTTCTCGCCCTTGAGCATCCATAGGAAGTTGGCGGCCTGGGACAGGCTGGCGTCGGGGGGGATGAGCTGCTGGTCGTGTCGGAGCCTGTCGTAGTAGGCGACGAGCGTCGGGAATCCTGCCGTCAGCCGGATGGCCTTTCGATAGTTGGCCTCCTCGGACGTATCCCACCCGTCGGGATCTTGTGCCGACGACACCGACACGGCGGTGCGCAGCATGGACATCGGCGAGCAGTTCTTGGCGAGATGAGGCGCCAGGTCCATCACGAGCTGGTTCGGCTCGCGCTCGCTTGTGATCGTGTCTCTGATCTCGTCGAGCTGGGATTGGTTCGGCAGCTCTAGGTGATGAAGGAGGTAGGTGATCTCTTCGAAGGTGGCGTTCGGCGCGAGGTCGTGGATGTCGTAACCGACGTAGAAGAGGCGACCCTCTTTACCGTCGATGTCGCTGATAGCCGTCTCGGCGGCAACAACGCCTTCGAGACCCTTGCCTGGAGCCGCCATTAAGAAGCCTCCTTGGCCGGCACCCTCCGCAACCAAGGCTATCAGGTAGGTTGCACGCAGCATGGCGGAAAAGACACACCGCATCACTCTCATTCCCGGCGACGGCACCGGACCGGAGATCTCGGAGGCCACTCGTCGCGTTCTCGAAGCGACGGGTGTGAAGTTCGACTGGGATGTGCAGCACGCCGGCACCGACGTCATGGATGAGTACGGCACGCCATTGCCCGATCACGTGCTGGAATCGATTCGCGCCAACAAGTGCGCGATCAAAGGACCCATCACGACACCCGTCGGCACCGGTTTCCGCAGCGTGAATGTCGCGTTACGCAAAGAGCTCGACCTCTACATGTGTCTCCGACCGTGCAAGTCGTATCCGGGTGTCCGCTCGCGCTATCAGGACATCGACCTGGTGGTGGTGCGGGAAAACCACGAGGACCTGTATGCAGGTATCGAGTTCGAACAGGGCTCCGACGAGGCTCGAAAGCTCATTGATTTCCTGGCGGAGCTGGGCGCTCGTCGGATCCGGGAGGACTCGGGGATCTCCATCAAGCCCATCTCGATCACCGGGACGCAGCGCATCGTGCGCGCTGCTTTCGAGTACGCGGTCAAGCACGGCCGCAAGAAGGTGACGGCCGTCCACAAGGCCAACATCATGAAGTTCTCCGACGGGCTGTTCCTCAAAGTCGCGCGCCAGGTGGCCGAGGAGGAGTACTCCGACTCCGGGATCGA
>DATADF010000263.1:0-3522 GCA_036258695.1 Actinomycetota bacterium | reverse complement strand
AGTCGTCGCCCGCGGGAGCCTGCATCGCGTTGCCTCCGAGGGCGACTACGAGTAGAGGATCGCCTCGCCGGTCGATCTTCCGACGCGCCTCAGGTTGGCCAGCCACCGGCCCGCCCCGAAACCCTCATCTGGTCCTATTCGAGGGCCAGCCACCCGCCGGCCCGAAACCGTCATCTGGGCAAGCTTGGTGAGCGATCACCAACTCATGCTAGGTGAGCGCACCGACCCGGCCCCGTTATTGGGCGGGCTGCCCTTCCGGCTTCGGCTCCGACGTGACCACCTCTCCCTCACCGGCACAACAGGCTCCGATGATTGAGACGAACACACGCTTGCGTCCGCGGATCACCTGATCCAGCATCTCGCGATCGGTGGCCTTGACTCGACCGCGGCCACCCATACGCAAACGTGCCAGCAGCTCGTTGTTCTTCGGCCGGGACTCCAAGTAGGCGATGAGTTGATCGAAGGTTTCGATCTTGTTGCCGGCCTCGTCTGCACAGCGCGATCCATTGAGGAAGCAGAACAGCTCTTCATAGCTGGAGGCCCCGCTGGTGATCTCGATCAGGGCGTCGCTCTTCGCCGTCTCAGGTATCACTAGGGACAGGTCCACGACGCGGGGTTCAAGTGACTCATCGAGTGGTGTCAGCTCCACTCGCAGATAGACGGTCTTCCCGGGTCGCGAACGAACTCGCCTCACGTCTCGGTAGTCGACTCCGTCCTTGGATGTCAGGACGTTCGTGATCCGGTAAGCCTGAGCTTCGTCATCGACGCTCGCGGTCACGTCGAGGCCGCTGAATTCGATCTCCTCGAAACGATTCATGAACAGCGTGAAGAGCTGGATCTGTAGCTCGAACACGGACTCGATCGAGATGTCGAAATCCGAGGCGTAGAGGTTCGAGCGCGACAGCTCCCAGGTGGAGCCGTCCTCCCGCGTCCCGCGGATGGTCCAGTCCAGTGAGGACTTTCCTTCTCCGATCTCATCGAAGGTGAAGTCGATATTGGAGAACACATGAGCCGCCGCAAGGAAGGGCACGTACTCGGAGGTCACGATCTCGGTCGTTCCCTGGCGAGACCGCCCAGTCGTCAAGGCCGTGACGTTCGACGTAGTCGGGATCGTCGGAGGGACGAATCCGAAGAGGGTCCGAATCCCCGCGAATCGGTCCTGGTCAACAGTCCCCACTCGCTCGGCAATGCTTGCGAGCTTGTAGGGACCGAAGGTCGGATCGTCGACGATCGCGATTGCATCGGCATCATTGGCGCCGACCAACGTCGCGCCGGTCGGCAGGAAGAAGAACGGGTGGCCGAAAGCGAGAGCCACGTCCTCGCAAACGTAAGTTGTGGTGCCGACTCCTGCGAACGTGATGTCTCCGTAGGAGATGGCGGCTGCGAAGTTTCCGCCCGGCACAACGCGCGTTGTCGTACCTCCCGGAGTAGTGGCCGCCGCCGAGGAGCCCGCGTACGTCACCACGCGGTGGCCCTCTCTCTTGAGAACCTTGCTCACTCTCTCCAGGCCTCGACCTGTAAGACCTGAGACGCTGACGGGGAGACGGAGCTGGCGCATCTCATTGCTTACCTCGTCGTTCGACACCTGCTCGTGGCGGGCGATCCTTCGCACCATTGCATCCGGCAAACGAATCGACCGCTGGTAACGCGACGCCGATGAGGGTGCCGCCGCTTGGCCCCCCGAGGTGTTGCGCTCGTAGGCCAGGATGTCGGCCATATCTTCGGCAGGGGTGAGGCCCCCGATGGAAGACGGCCCAAACGAAAGGCCGAACGCCACCGCGCCGACCAACCGCTCACCGACGTAGACCGGCGAGCCGGACATGCCGAACCAGATCCCGCGTGCCTGATCGATCGGAGGCCCCGAGACGTCGACGACGATCATGTCCCGGCCCGGTCCGATCCCGTTTTCGAGTACGCCAAGGATCTCGACATTGAACGTCGTCGGAGTCTTTCCTCGCACAACTGTGTAGCCGACGCCCACCATCCCCTCTTGAACTTCGGCCACCGGCATGATCTCGGGGCATT
Organism: Actinomycetota bacterium; assembly: GCA_036258695.1. Taxonomy (GTDB): domain Bacteria; phylum Actinomycetota; class CADDZG01; order CADDZG01; family WHSQ01; genus DATADF01. The sequence continues at coordinate 1,497 of DATADF010000263.1, read as the reverse complement.
CCGTGGCCCCGTGACTAGCCCCTGCGATGGGCGCTACCAATAGAGAAGCACCAAGAACGATGGCCAATATCAGGGCCGGAGCGCGCCGCACCAGCGGTGACACTTGAAGCGATCTCATGGATCCTCCTACCTCAAGGCCATGCCGGGGCTATGGCCTGCACCTGTACGGTCACGATAACGCTGTGAGTGCTGATTTGGACTCATCGAAGCTCAAAAAAGTTGCTTAGTGAGCGCCGAATAAGGTTTGCCCATGCCGACCATCACCCTGATACCCGGCGATGGAATCGGGCCGGAGGTCGCCGAGGCGACCCGATTTGTCATCGATGCCCTCGATGCCGGCATTGAGTGGGATGTCCAGGAGGCGGGCATGCCCGCGATCGATAAGTACGGCGACCCCCTGCCGCCGCACGTGCTCGACTCCATACGAGCCAACCGAGTGGCGATCAAGGGGCCGGTGACAACGCCCGTCGGAACCGGCTTCCGCTCCATCAATGTCGCACTACGCCAAGAGCTAGATCTATACGCGAGCGTTCGCCCGTGCCATCTGTATCCGGGAGTGCCGTCGCGGTTCGACCACATCGATCTGATCGTGGTGAGGGAGAACACCGAGGACCTCTACGAGGGAATCGAGTTCGAGCAGGGATCCAAGGAGCTGTCGAAGTTGCGCGGCTACCTGAAGTACATGCACGGCTACGACTTGGCTGGGGACGCCGGAGTGTCGGTCAAGCCGATCTCCGTCTCGGCTACGCGAGCGATCGTCGAGTTCGCGTTCGAGCTGGCCAAGCGACAGCGCCGACGCAAGGTGACGCTGGGGCACAAGGCCAACATCATGAAATTCTCGGATGGCGTCTGGCTCCAGACCGGAGAGGCACTGGCCGGCGAGTATCGGGAGATCGGGTTCGAAGCGATGCACGTCGACGAGATGGCGATGTGGCTCGCGTGGCATCCCGAAGAGCTGGACGTGATCGTTCTGCCCAATCTCTATGGGGACATCATCTCGGATCAATGCGCGGGTCTGGTCGGGGGGCTGGGAGTGGCGCCGGGCATGAACCTCGGCAAGGAGTATGCGGTTTTCGAGCCGACCCACGGCTCCGCTCCCGATATCGCGGGGAAGGGCCTGGCGAACCCCACCGGCATGATTCTCTCGGGGGTATTGCTGCTGCGACATCTCCGACAGAACGCCCACGCGGACCGGTTGGAGCGCGCCGTCGCGCGCGTGCTGGCCGAGGGTCGGGCACGTACCGCCGACCTGCGCCCAGACGGCGAGCCGGCCACGACACGTGGATTCGCGGAGGCGATCGCCGCGGCACTGTAGAGCGCCGACTCGGGACCGTAGAAACCACCCTAGAAATGGAGGCGGCTTCGATGAAGCCGCCTCCAACTAGCTCAGTACGCCAACGCGTACGGCGCAGCTAGTACGTCTAACTAATACGTATAAGTAAGAGTTGCCGTCGCTGTGGGACCGCCGGACCAGTTACAGGCGAGGATGGTTAGATC
>DATADF010000262.1:0-16102 GCA_036258695.1 Actinomycetota bacterium | reverse complement strand
GGAGCAGGAGCTCTCTACCTACTCGTCTACTCGTACACGGGCCTAAGTAGTCTCGGGCATTACGCCTACGGACCGGCGGCACACTTCACCACGAAGATGCATCTATTCATCTGGACGGATGCACTGGTCGGGCTGGTCGTCGCCCTCGCTGCAGTGTGGATTCTGGTCGCGCGCGGCTCACAATCGAATCAACAAAGCCGAAAGCCCCTTTGAGCGCACGGACGGCAGGAACGCGTGACCCCGCGGCGTACAGTCGCTTCATCATGCCCAGGGGATTCCGAGTCGTAGTCGCAGTCGGCTTGCTTTGCCTCCTCGTCTTGTCGACTCTGGCCGGCCCGGCCCTCGGGCAGAAAGCCCCCAGTACGAAGTCGATCTGGAAGAGGTTCGCCGCGGATCGCAACACGCTCTACGAGGAGCTCGCGCCCGCTTTCGTGAGCTGTTTCCAACGCCGAGATTCGCTGGTCGATCCGCTGGCCCCGATCTTTCATGGCTGCCTCGACTGGCACTCCGCGGTTCATGCCGCTTACTCGCATCACGTTCTGTACCGTCGTACCGGCGAGCAGGAATACCTGGACCTGGCGGAAGCGCAGATCGCCCCCAACGGGATCTCCCTCATCCCCGGAGAGGAGTTGTACGTGCGCGCCAAGGCGCCGGATTACCCGCTGACCGAGAACCCCTACGGCTTTGGGTGGTTCCTCATCCTCGCCCGCGAGCGGGAGCTATCGACCGAGCAAACGGACTTTGGAGCGATGGCCGACTTCGCCGTCGAACAGCTGACGGCGTGGTTCGCGGAGCGCGCCTCCAGCGGTGACGCGCAGAACTTCATACTCAACCGCGCGCATCCCAATTACAGCTGGTCGTTGATCAACCTCAGTGTCTGGGCCAAGCACACCGGCGATGAGGAGATAACCGCGGCGGTGCAAGAGGCAAGCAAGCCCTTGCTCGAGCCGGGGCTCGACGCAGCGTGCCCCCTTACTCTCGACCAGGCAGAGAACGCGGGAGGTTTCCAGCCCGCCTGCCTCATGCGCCTCGCTGCCGTAGCACACATCTGGGGCAAGAAGGCGACTGAATGGGTGACGTCCCGGCTTCCCGACGACTACTACGTGCCGCCGGTCACCGATCCATCAAGCTGTCACGCAGGAGGTCTCAACTTCACCCGCGCGTTTGCGCTGTATCAGATGTATCTCCTGACCGGAAACACCAACTACCGCGACAACTACGTGGAGCTGATTCGTTATCACGTGAGCCGTCCGGATCTGTACATGGGGGAGATGTACCTCGGAGAGCCGGACTACCTCTGCTATTCGCACTGGGTCGCCCAGGTAGGCGTGCGCTCGATCTCGGAATCGTTCGAGCGCCTCACTACGCCCGAGGCCGACATACCTATCGAGTGACGCCTTCGATCACACCAAAGAGATCTCGAAAACGATCGGACAGCCTGACGCTTCTGGTCGACGCGTCCAGCCTCATCTTCCGGGCGTTCTTCTCCACTCCCGACACTGTGCGTGCACCGGATGGCAGCCCGATCAACGCAGCCCACGGGTTTCTCAACATGCTCGCCCGGCTCATCGCCGATCGCGACCCGGACTTCATCTGTTGTGCGACCGACGAGGACTGGCGCCCGGAATGGCGCGTCGAGCTCATCGATAGCTACAAGTCCTTTCGGGCGGTGGCCGGCAGTGCCCAGGAAGTTGCGGAAGATGTCATCGCGCCTCAGATGCCCGTGCTATTCGAGTTGCTCGAGGGTTGCCAGATTCCCGTTGTCGGACATGCCGGCTACGAAGCGGAGGATGTCATTGGAACCCTTGCTGCGCGGGCGCCGGGTCGAGCCGCCATTGTTTCCGGCGATCGCGACCTCTTTCAGCTCGTCCGCGATCCCGACATAGTCGTCCTTTATCCCCGCAAGGGGGTGAGTCAAATGGACGAGGTGAACGAGGGCTACATAGAGCAGAAGTACGGCATCCCCGGCCGGGCTTATCGCGACTTTGCAGTTCTGCGCGGCGATCCGTCCGATGGACTTCCTGGAGTTCGGGGGATCGGGGAGAAATCGGCCACCGCCTTGATAGCTCGGCACGGCAATTTGGAGGGGGTCATCAAAGCCGCCGAGGACCCCACCGCGAACACTTTGCTGGGCAAGGTGAGACAGGACCTCGATTACGTGAGGCGCGCTGTCAAGGTCGTCACGATTCCGACCGATTTGCCGATCGCCAAGATCGATCTCACGCGTCCGCGCAAGGAGCCCGATCCGCCGGTCTATGCGCTCGCGGACCGCTTTGCGCTCGGCGGCGCGTTGCGTCGCCTGATCGCCGCGTACACAGGTAAGACGCAACCGGCCCAGTAGCCCGTACCTGCACTGGTCAAACATGAGAGTTCTCTAATTGCGCCTACACACCTGACATGAGAGTTCCCTAAGCCGGATTTCCGTTTTTCCGCGTCGCCCCATGGGCAATCGAAGTGTGCGGTACATGGCCGACCGAAGCACTCCAGTCAGAGAGAGGAGCGACCATGAGCGAAGACTCGTTGCATCGCTTGACCATGGAGGAGATCGGCGCGGAGGGAGCGACTTTGCTGCCCACGAAAGAGGTCCTTTCGTTGCTCGATCTCCTTGTCAACTTGGATCTAGCGCTTGACCTTGCGGCTCCAATAGATCTTGCGGTGGCGGCGAATGCGAACGTCGCGGCGCCGATAAATGCCGCGGTCGGCGCGAACGTACTCTCGACGCTTTCGAGCGCCGCTGCGGTGTCGGATCAGAATGCCACGCTCGACCAGCTCATCTCCGGCGAAGCAATCGCCAACTCGCCGCAGACGAGCGTCATCGATCAGTCGAACGACGTCGTTAACGATGGAACCACGGCGGGCACCGGTCTGGAGGATGGTGCCGCTACCACGGATCTGACCGATCCAACCGACGCCACCTCGGTACTGGACGGTGACCTGCTCAACGTCGAGGTAAATGCTGCACTTGACGCGGATATCGCTGCGCCGATTGCGGGTGCAGTTGCTGCGAACGCCAACGTTGCGGCACCGATCAATGCTTCGGTCGCTGCCAACGTTGCGTCGATCGGGTCGCAGGCGGTCTCGGTCGCCGAGCAGGACGCGCTCATCAGCCAGAACCTCGACGACGTCGTTGCCGAAGCGACTGCCGAGCAGGACTCACAGATAACGCAGTAGCGCATCAACCAGATGAGCACTGTTGCTGAACGCGTTGCGCTCCCGGCGCTGCGGGGCCCAAAGCCCCCAGCGCCGGGTGACGGCGCGGCCGGGCCGCCCCAACCAGCACGGGGTCTCGAGTTGTTCGGCCGCTTTGCCCAGTCGGGGCATGTCCAAGCTCCCGGGCTCGTAAGGCGAGCCGATGGGCAAACGATTCAGATCACGCCTCTTCTGTACGAGATTCTTCGTGAGATCGACGGGCGCCGCACCTATTCAGAGATCGCCCAATCGGTCGGGCCGCGCGTCGGCAAGATCCTTACTCCCGAGGACGTCGAATTGCTGACAGAGTCAAAGCTCCGTCCGTTGGGACTGCTTCGCGGACTTGACGGAAGCGAGCCGGTCACACATAAGGCAAACCCTCTACTCGCACTCCGGTTCCGGCTGATAGTTACTAACTCGCGCGTCACCAACGCGATCGCGGGCCTCTTCTCGTGGCTCTTCGCGCCGCCGATTATGTTCGCCGCCGTCGTCTCGTTTACCGCCACGATCGTCTGGCTTCTCTTCGAGCGAGGCCTCGGTGCCGCGACACGAAACGCAATCTACGAACCTCACTTGCTCCTGCTGGTATTCGGGCTTACGACTCTGTCCGCGGGATTCCACGAGCTAGGCCACGCGGCCGCATGCCGCTACTCCGGAGCGAAGCCCGGCGCAATGGGCGTCGGCCTGTATCTGTTGTGGCCGGCCTTCTACACCGACGTCAGCGATTCCTACCGCTTGGATCGTCGGGGACGACTGCGTGTCGATCTGGGCGGGATCTACTTCAATGCCGTGTTCGGAGTGGCGGCGCTGGCGCTATGGGCGTTCACTGGATGGGAAGCCCTGCTCGTGGTTATCGCGCTGCAGGCGCTTCAGATGCTCCGTCAGCTCATTCCACTCATCCGCCTTGACGGCTACCACATCCTCGCCGACCTCACGGGCGTTCCGGATCTCTTCGCGCACATCAAGCCGATCCTCAGCGGACTCAATCCATCTCGCTCGCGGCGCGTACAGACTCCGGCCCTGAAAAGGTCGGTACGTTTGATCGTCACGACATGGGTCTTGGTCGTCGTTCCCGTGCTCGCCGGTGTCTTCGCCGTTCTCGTTTACACCTTGCCGCGTGTCATTGCCACTGCCTGGGACAGTCTCGGCCTTCAGTGGACGAGCCTGCGACAGAACATGGGCTCTGAACATTTCGCGGCGGCAGGAGTCGACGTCCTCGCCATTCTGGCGCTCGCTATCCCGATCCTGAGCCTCGGATACCTCATCGGGCGCGTGGTGTTGCGAGCGAGCCGCCGAGTGAAGCGGGCTACCGAGGGCCACCCCGGACGTCGTGTGCTGGCGATCACGGTCGCAACCGCGTTGATCGCGGCGCTGACGATCGCATGGTGGCCGAACGGCCAATACCGGCCGATCCAAGAGGACGAGCGCGGCAGGCTGCCCGGGTTGGCCGCGGTGACCGAATCGATCAAGCAGATGGTCACGCCGCCTTACTCGGAACCGCTATCGGCCGAGGCGAACTATGACTTGCCCCAGACGACCGGTCTCGAGCCGGACGCGAACGGTGTCATGGCACCCATCCCGTCTCCGTCGGATCAAGCCGTCTCACCAGTTACCGAGTTGCGCGATCCGCCCTCGTTACCGACGCCGGCCCCACCCGGAGAGGGAGACAATCAAGCGCTTGCCCTGAACACCGAGGACGGTGCCACCGTCCTGGAGATCGCGCTCTCGCTGATATTCGCGGGCGACGAGATGGTGGACAACAGCAACGAGGCCTACGCCATGGCGAGCTGCCTGAAGTGCGTCACCATCGCAATTGCTTTTCAGGTGGTGGTCATCCTCAACGAGACCGCAACGGTAGTTCCCGAGAACGTCGCCGCGGCCATAAACGTCGAGTGTGCGATCTGCCTTACCTATGCGATTGCGACTCAGCTCGTCGTAAGCGTTACGGAGCCGCTAACTCCAGAGGAGATGGATCAACTCTCGGCGATCTTCATACGACTCGAGCGCCTCGAGGCAAAGGCAAGCAAATTGAGCCTCGACGAGATACTGACTCGTTTGAATTCGCTTCGAGAAGAGATAGCGGAGATCCTCATCGGTGCTGAGGAAGACGGTGAGCTGATTCTTCAGGACACGACGGAGTCACCTTCGCCGGAACCCTCGGAAACGCCGTCGGGCTCTCCGTCTCCGCAACCCTCGCAATCACCGTCTGGGTCCCCCTCGCCGAGTCCCTCCGAATCTCCGTCTAGCTCGCCGTCGCCGGAACCTTCCCAGAGCCCGAGTCCTTGAGTTCCGCAGCCGACGGGGGATCGGCCGATGGCGGCGGGCCCGTGGTGGGAGCTTCGGCGCGTTGCAACCGCACGGTGAAGGTCGTCCCCGAGTCACCCGATGCCACCTCGATCGTGCCGCCCATAGCAGTCACGAGCGACGACGCGATGGCGAGGCCCAGCCCGGCCCCCGTGGTCGACGACCGCGCGGTCGAGCCCCGATATAGGCGCTCGAAGACGTGCGCCAACTCCCCGCTGGGAATACCCGGGCCGGTATCGGAGATCTGGATGACCGCAGCGCCTCCCTCCGACTCCGCCCTCAATGCAAGCCGCGCATCGCTAGGGGTGTGCTTGACCGCGTTCACGACCAAGTTTGTAAGCACCTGGAGGAGGCGTTCCTCATCGCCGAGCACGAAGAGCCTCGGCTCAACCTCAACCGTTGCATCGCGGTTCTCGATCGTCAGACCTCGGAGAAGCGCATCCCGCATGACGAGCTCGACCTCCACGGGTTGTTGCTCGACGGGCATTCCCTCGTCCAGCCGCGCAAGGAGGAGCAGGTCTTCGACGATCTCCCCCATGCGGTCGAGCTCATCAAGGACCACATTCATACGTTGCTGCGGATCGCCCGTGTCTGAGGGGTCGATCAAGAGCTCGAGTTGGCCACGTGCAACGGTGAGCGGCGTCCGTAACTCGTGCGAGGCATCGGACACGAAGCGCTCCTTGGATTCGACCAAGCTTTGAAGTTTCGCCAGAAGCGCGTCGAAGGTGTGCGCCAGGCGTAGCACCTCGTCGGGCGGTCCGTGGCGGGCGAGGCGGCGCGAGAGGTCGCCGGTCTCCTGAATCGCGCGCATCTCGGCGGCCATGACCTCCAACGGCTTCATCGTGCGGCGGATCGCGAACAGGCCGATCAGAGCAGCAAGCAGGAGGCCGACAAGAGTCGCCCATCCAATTCGCGAAAGGAGCGCCGACAGAGTCTGCTCGGTCGGCTCCCGTGATGCCGCCGACAGTATCGTGCCGAAGTTCGGCCCCGCGGAAGGGATGGGCACCGACAGAGCACGAATGCGAGTGCCGTCGGCGGTCACCGTCCACCAACGCGGGTCGGCGGCGGCGATCATTCCCCGACCCTCCGAAACGCTTGCCAGCTCCAGCTCTGAGGTGGACGTCAACACGCGTCCATCCGGCAGTCGAATTGCGACCAACTGATCGGAGGGCAAGGCAGTGTGCTCGAGCCATGTCCTTGCCGCGGTGCCGAGCTCACGCTCCCCGGCATCAGTGGGCACCGTCTCCAGAAAGGATTGGACCGCGCTTTGGATCTGGGTGTCGAGCGTGCGTGTCAGGTACGCCCGGCTCAAAAGCGCAACGACGCCGGCAACGACCAGCAGCATGCCCGCGACGAGCAGGCTGAAGATCACAATCAATCGGGTCGAGAGCCGGCCGATCTGCCAGCGCGAAGAACTCACGAAGCTGACGGAGAGGGGGAAGGAGTCGGCGACGCGGTGGGCGATGGCGAGGAATCCGGAGTAGCGTCGGGGGACGGCCGCCGTGGGCGTCGCGGTGTACTCGCGGGCACGGGCTCATCGACCACGGTGCTGGGCGAGGGTTGAAGGGTCGGCGTCACCACGGGGGAGGGAGACCCGGTCATCACCACTCGGGCCACTTCTTCGTAGTCCCCCGAGGAAGCGTCGTTCAATCTCGCCGGGGCCTCTCTTGCTATGTCACGGGACGGTTCGCCCACCTGAAATGGCTCCGGTGTTGGAAGGCCGACGTCCGATGTCAATACGGTGCCGAGGAACATCGCCCCCGCGACGAAGGTTAAGAGCGCGAGCCTCACGAGGCGTCGCCCGCCATGTCCGCCTCGGGCGCGACGAACCTGTAACCCTGGCCCCTCACCGTCTCGATGAAGTCGTTGCCGATCTTCTGGCGTAGCGCTCGCACATAGACATCGACCACGTTCGACCCCGGATCGAAGTCCATGTTCCACACGGCTCGGAGCAGATCGTCGCGACTGAGGACTTCGCCGCGGTGCTGCATGAAGGTGGTTAGGAGCCCAAGCTCGCGCGCGGACAGCGGTACTTCTTCATCGTTCAAGAGCACCTGATGGGAGGCAAGATCGAGCGTGATCGATCCGACCGTCACGCGCTCTTGGGGTTCCTCTCTCAACCGCATACGGGCCCGGATGCGCGCGGCCAGCTCTTCGATCGAAAAGGGTTTCGTTATGTAGTCGTCGGCTCCACCATCGAGACCCTGAACCTTGGTGTCCGTGTTATCGAGAGCGGTCAGAAGCAGGACCGGCACTCCGGGGCGGATGCGGCGGAGATCGCCCAGCACCTCCATGCCGCTCTTGTCCGGGAGGATGAGATCCAGAAGCACCAGATCGACGTCATCGGTCAGCAACCGCAGCCCGGACTGCGCGTCCTCGGCTGCCACGACTTCGTACCCCTTCGTCTTGAGACCGCTCGCCACGGTCTCGCGCACGCGGGGGTCGTCCTCGATGAGTAAAAGGGTCGCCACGGTCCCACGAATACCCGTTCGGCCCGGTTTGCAAGCGAACCGAGCGACAGCGCTCGGGTTCGCTGTCGAGATACTGCGAGGGTTAGCGACGGCGGTGCAGGCCGCTGACCGGTCTCTCGGACTTGGATTTCTCGACAAGGGCGCGCAGGTGACGCTGTCGCGCAATCCCCAGGAATTTGCCTTTGCCCGTGGTGACCAGAACCGCCGGCACATTTCTCTTCTGCATCCGGTCCAGAAGATCCTCGGCGCCCGCGGTCGGCCTCACCGTCGTAGGACCGATCTGCATAACCTCCTCGACCTTGGCTTCTGGCGGCGCCGCGGCGGCGCTTTTCTTTCTCAAGCGGCCAAGAAGGACGTCCTCGTCGTTCAGCACCACGCAGAAATCGTGATCCCCGGACCCAAACGCCCTGGCCGCGTCGGCCGCGGAATCGCCGATTCTGCACTCGAGCACGCGGTCTCGGCTCGCGGCTTCCCCCACCACGGGGTAGTGCGGACCCGTTCCTTCGAGCGGCAGTTTTTCGATGATCCACTGGACCTTGCCGGGAACGAAGTCGTAAACCTGCGTGAAACCCAGGGCTTCGAGCTGCCACGCAGCCCGCGGGCTCAGGTCTCAGGCGTCGTCCCAGCAATAGACGACTATCGGTCGAGCTCCATCGAGCCGTTCGGTGGTCTCCCGGTTCAGAGTCTTGAGGGGAATGCTGATCGCCCCGGGAAGGTGCTCTTCTTCATACTCGCCGGCGGGCAACACCTCGACGAGCTGGGCTCCATTTTTGATTAGTTCCTGTAGCTCCCGGACATCGTGGATCTCGGTCGGCATGCGCCAAGGGTAAGTGCAGAGGGAACTGCGCGAGTTAGATCAGACGTAGCGAGCACACTCGTAACACCAAGTGAACGAGCGTGAATCCAGCGGCAACGACTTGATCACCGGGTGGCCGCTGTCCCGATAGTGCGCCGTGTTGTGAGCCAGCTGCGACTCGCAACACCCCACGTGGCCACACTCCGTGCATACGCGTAAGTTCACGGTGCTGCCACATCCCTCGCAGCTGTCGGCACGCGGGCCCTGTAGTTCGCCCGGCAGGTGCACACACTCCGTTGTCTTGGATCCGAGCCGCATCGGCATCTCCCTGTTGGACTCTCACTAGAGAGTACCCGGGCTGGGTTGGGCGGGATGCAAAGTGGGCAGTAGGTGGGGTGGTTTCAGGAGGTGATCCCCGTGGCCAAGATCGCGTCCGAACTCCTCGCGGAGCGACTTATCGATTGGGGTGTCGACACCGTGTTTGGTCTTCCCGGCGACGGGATCAACGGGATCATGGAGGGTCTCCGACGTAACTCCGACAAATTGCGTTTCGTCCTCGTGCATCACGAGGAGGCTGCCGCATTCATGGCGACCGGACACGCCAAGACCACTGGGCGGCTGGGGGTTTGTCTTGCGACGTCTGGTCCGGGAGGGCTCCATCTAATAAATGGTCTCTACGACGCGAAACTTGACCACGTCCCGGTCTTGGCGATCACCGGCCTGCAAGCGACGTCGCAACTCGGAACCTTCTACCAGCAGGAGGTTCATCTCGATCGGGTATTCATGGACGTGGCCGAGTACAACGCCGTCGTGCAAGCTCCGGTGAGCATTCCGACAATGGTCGATATCGCGGTGCGCTCCGCCCTGTCCCGCCGCGGGGTATCGCACTTGAGCTTCCCGGTAGACCTGCAGGAAGCCGATGCAGACATGCAGCCTTACGAGGGGGGCCTCGGAGTTGCGCGGCCCCCGGAGACAGCTCCCACATACAACCCGCCGCTGGTGGTGCCACACGACGACGATGTCCGGCGCGCGGCGGAGCTACTGAATGAGGGCAAGAAGGTGGTTGTGCTTGCCGGTGTCGGCGCACTCGGCGCTCGCTCGCAAGTAATAGAGCTCGCCGAAGCGCTCGCGGCTCCCATCGTGAAATCACTTCCCGGGAAGGCGGTCGTTCCCGACGATCACCCCCACGCAATTGGGGGCTTGGGTCTGCTCGGCACCGAGCCCGCGGAGGAGGCAATGCAAGACGCCGACACATTGGTGATGGTCGGGACGAACTTCCCCTACACCAAGTACCTCCCGGAGAAGGCGCGCGTCGTCCAGATAGAGACTGAGCCGATCCGCGTCGGCAACCGCATTCCCGTAGAAGTCCCGCTCGTCGGCGACGCGGCCCCGACGCTGGAACGGTTGAATCCATTGCTCGAAAGGAAGTCCGACCGAGGTTTCCTCGACAAGGCCCAGGAGGGCATGCGGGACTGGCGTGACCGCATGTCGGCGCTCGAGAGTCCTGACAGGTTTCCGATTCAGCCGCAATATCTAATGCGCGTCATCGACCGTCTGGCCGCCGAAGACGCGATCCTGGCAACCGATTCCGGCACGATTGCAACGTGGGCCGCCCGCCACTTCGACATTCGTGGCGATCGTCAGTTCCTGCTATCTGCGAATCTCGCAACGATGGCGCCGGCTCTTCCCTACACCATCGCGGCACAGCTGGCCCATCCAGGTCGGCAATGCATCGCATTCATCGGCGACGGCGGCTTTGCGATGTTGATGGCCGAGTTCCTCACCGCTGCTCGCTATGAGCTGCCGATCAAGGTGTTCGTAGTGAACAACGGGGTCCTGGGACAGATCCTGTGGGAGCAGATGACGTTGGGTTTTCCCGAGCACGGCGTCCGCTGGGAGAAGCGCGGGGACTTCGCCGCGTGGGCCCGGGCGTGCGGCGGGCATGGCGTCGCGGTCGAAAAGCCGGACGAGGTGGAGGGCGCAGTGCGTACCGCCCTGGCCTCGCCGGGTCCCGCCCTTGTCGACGTGGCGGTGAATCCCGACGAACCGCCGATGCCTCCAAAAGTGCACTACGACCAGGCCAAGGGGTTCGCGCAAGCGTTCCTCAAGGGGCAGCCGCGCCGGGCGACCATCGCGTCGACGTTGTTCAGAGACAAGCTCGACGAGCTGAAGGGATAGCCCGAACTCAGCCTGGTGTGAGAAAGATTCCGAGCAAAGCTCCGTAGATCATGTGAGCCATCAGGGTCACCGCTGTCGTTTGACGCCCGTAGTTGTGCGCGAAGAGCCCCGGTGGCTCGAGTACGTGGCGGGCATCAGGGCCCGATCTCTCGGACGCCATCCTGGGGTGGATACCCGGCAGGAGCGGCACGATGATCGTTAGCGCGACGAAACCATGAAACGCGCCGAAGAGCGTCCCGAGCCACCAACTTGCCTCGCCGAGCAAGGAAAATGCGAGCGCATACATCAAGGCGAAGATCTGTCCGTTGATCAGGTGGACGAAGAAGCCTGCGACGCGCGCCCTATCTGGATCTTCAACGAAGATCGTTCCGAGGAGCATCGGAATGTCCATTCGGGTCAATCCCGCGAGCTGTGCCGTTACGAGGACTGCGGTCAGAGCGACGGTAGCCCCAAATCCGAACGTTGCCCACCCGCTCCAATCCATCCCGGAACTAGCCCTGATCTCGCAAGCTCAGCGCCGCCTGGATGAGCGCGGCATGCGTAAAGGCCTGCGGAAAGTTTCCGAGCAGCTGCTTCGACTCGGGGTCGATCTCCTCGGAATACAGCCCTACGTCATTCGCCAGACGGAGTAGACCCTCGAAGGTCTCGAGGGCTTCGTCTCGCCGACCGATACGCGCCAAGGCCTGCACCAACCAGAAGGAACAGGGAAGAAAGGCCCCCTCGCTGCCCTTCAGGCCATCGCTCTCACTCCGATAGCGAAAGATCAGTCCGTCCCCAACGCCCAACTCTTCGCGTATCGCAGAGATCGTCCCGTGCACCCTGGCCGGATCATCCTCGAACTCCAAGATCGGCAGGAGCAGCAACGCGGCATCGAGGTCGCTCGAATCGAAGGCTCGGACGTATGTAGATCGAGCCGGATCGAAACCTCGGTCTTTGATCGTCGCGGCAAGCAGGTCGCGCTCTCGTTGCCATAGGCGGACTCGCCGCTGCTGGGTTCGGCGATCGGCTGCGATGCGCAGGGCACGGTCGAGGCATAGCCACGCCATCAGTTTCGAGTGCACGAAGTGGCTCTGCTCCTGGCGGATCTCCCATATGCCTGCGTCGGGATCACGCCAACATCGCGCGGTGGTATCCGCGAACCCGGCCAGCGCGCGCCAGAACTCCGGATGCAACTTTGTGCCGGCGCGCGTAAGCAGCCAAGCTGCGTCCAGCACCCAGCCGTAGACGTCCAGCTGGTGTTGCGTGAAGGCGGCATTCCCTTCCCGAACGGGCAGGCTTCCGCGATAGCCATCCACCCCTTCGATCTCCCGCTCGCGAGGGCTCGGTTTGCCGAACACCGTGTACAGAACTTGCAGCCTCGGTCTCTTCAGACGACTCGCGTGCAGCAACCAGTGAAGGTACGAATGGGCGAGGTCCTGCTGGCCTAGGGCAAGGAAGGCGGCAAGCCCGATGCTCGCGTCGCGCGGCCACGAATAGCGATAGTCCCAGTTGCGTGACCCTCCTAGGACTTCGGGTAACGAGGTGGTGGCTGCGGCCACGGGCGCGCCGGAGGGCCCAAAGGTGAGGAGCTGAAGAGTTATCAGGCTTCGGAGAACGGCCTCCCGAAACGGACCCTCATAAGTGATCTTCTCGCTCCATGAATTCCACCACCGTGTTGTGTCCTCCACCAGTTCACGCGCGTCCTTCTCGGCTACGAGCGTGACGGGACTGCGATCGGCCAGCGTCATCACCAACGTCAAAGAGGTCCCGGCGGGCACGTCTATTTCCGCCGGTTGGCCCGGCACCAAGCCCAGGTCCGGCCACGACTGAAGGGCGATTGCGAGCGACCCCCAGTCGCAAACAAGGGCACGTGCTCTCCGGGCAGCCCGTGGGCTGGTTTGCCGCCACCCGAGTTTCGGGTCGAAAACCACAGTGAGGCGCAGCGACCCGCTGGTGCAACGGACGCGCCGAACAAGGATGAGCTGTGGCAATAGCCTGCCGGAGACGTCGACCACCATGGCCTCCGTCAGACGTCCCACCCCACCAGTTGAGACGAGGTCGGTGTCCAGCACCGCCGTCGAATCGGCATAGCTCCGCCGCAGCTCGACGAGGTCGGCGACGGTGATCGAGAACGAGCCCGATCGCGGACCCCCGACCAAACGTCCGAACACCGGCTCGCGATCGAAGTTGGGTACGCACATCCAATCGATCGATCCTGCAGAAGAGACCAGGGCCGCGGTGCGCGTGTCTCCGAGGAGCGCGTAATCCGCGATCGGAGGACTTTCCCACGGCGCCGACATGGAGATGTTCATCGGTCAGTTGACCTTTGCTACCCCAGGCGACTTGGGTTCAGTCAACTTGGGAATGGAAGCTACATGACATTGGCGCGAGGGACGTGAGGATCAATGCAAACGTTTAAGGGACGGTTTCGTGGCTCCGTAGTCGTAGTGACGGGGGCATCCGCCGGTGTCGGGCGCGCGACCGCGCGCGCCTTCGCCGCCGCCGGGGCGTCGGTGGGGCTGCTCGCGCGGGGTCCCGACGGCTTGGCCGCGGCCAAAAAAGACGTAGAGGACAAGGGCGCGCATGCACTCGCCGTGGAGACGGACGTCGCCGC
This sequence comes from Actinomycetota bacterium, assembly GCA_036258695.1. Lineage (GTDB taxonomy): Bacteria > Actinomycetota > CADDZG01 > CADDZG01 > WHSQ01 > DATADF01. The sequence goes on along the minus strand of DATADF010000262.1, from coordinate 2,571 downwards.
TGCCGATCAAGTAGAGGCCGCGGCCGAGGCCATCGAGGAAGAACTCGGCCCTATCGACGTATGGGTCAACAACGCCATGGTCTCGACCTTGATGCCGTTGTCGGAGATGGAGCCCGAAGATTTCAAGCGGGTCACCGACGTTACCTATCTCGGGTCGGTCTACGGGACGATGACCGCGCTGCGCCGCATGCTCCCGCGGAATCGAGGTTCCATCATCCAGGTTGGTTCGGCTTTGGCTTACCGGGGCATCCCGCTCCAGTCGGCATACTGCGGCGCCAAACATGCCCTGCAAGGATTCACCGAGTCCGTTCGCTGCGAGCTCATGCATGAGGCAAGCCGTGTGACCATCTCGATGGTTCAGTTGCCTGCGCTCAATACGCCCCAGTTTCATTGGGTCAAGACGAGCTTCGACAGGCATCCACAGCCCGTCGCCCCCATCTATCAACCGGAGCTCGCGGCCGAGGCAATCCTGTGGTCGGCGGCCAATTACCGCCGCGAGGTCAATGTCGGAGAGACGACCGTCGCGACGGTGATCGCCGACAAGCTGGCACCGGGCCTGCTCGACCGTTATCTGGCTGCCTCGGGCTATGACTCCCAACTGGACGAGCGGCCCATAGAACCGGATCGATCCGACAACCTGTGGCAGCCGGTTCCGGGAGATCACGGCGCCCGCGGGGAATTTGACGAGCGGTCGTGGGAGCGAAGCCTGCAGTGGGCGGCGAGCCGACATCGTCGGTGGATTGCATTGGGCTCGGGAGTCGCGGCTCTCGCGGCGGCGCTGAAGCGCAGGGCAAGTTAGTCGTACCCGGATTGGTCCGACTGCCAACCGACCGGCTACTTCCCCGACCGTGAGTGCTATGCCGTCTCGTGAGACAGGTCGACACGGCGCAGCAGCTGGGCGTTGAAAGCCACGACTATCGTCGAAAGCGACATCAGGATCGCGCCCACGGCGGGGGACAGCGTGAAGCCGGCCCATGCAAGCACGCCCGCGGCCAACGGCAGGGCGAACGCGTTATAGCCGGTCGCCCACGCCAGGTTCTGGATCATCTTGCGGTACGTCGCCTTCGACAGCTTGATCACCCCGATTACCGAGCGCGGGTCGTCGGACGCCAGGATCACCCCCGCGGACTCGATCGCAACATCGGTTCCGGCTCCAATCGCTATGCCGACGTCCGCTCGGGCGAGCGCGGGGGCGTCGTTGACACCATCGCCCACCATCGCGACTCGATGTCCGCGCTTTTGCAGGTCGGCCACGGCGGAGTCTTTGTCCTCGGGCAGAACCTCCGCGAAGAACTCGTCGATGCCGAGTTCGTCGGCGACCGACGCCGCCACCTGGTGGGCGTCGCCCGTGATCATCGCCACCTTGATGCCTTGATCGTGTAATGCCCGGACCGCCTCGTGCGACTCCTTTCGCACCTCGTCCTCGAGCGCAAACGCACCGAGCACGCGCTCGTCCTCTAACAGGAACAGGACAGCGGCGCCCCGCTCCTTCCAACCGGCAACCTCGTCTTGTAGTTCGGCGGGCATCTTCGCGTCGCGTTGCTCCAGCAATTTCGGTCCCCCGACCCCGAGCCGACGCCCGGATACGACCGCCTCGACTCCACGCCCGGTCAGTGAACGAAAGTCCTGAGCTCGGCGAACCTCTCCCTTATCGCGAGCGGCGGAGACGATCGCTCGCGCCAGGGGGTGCTCGCTATCCGATTCCACCGCGGCGGCCAGGGCGAGTATCTCGGCTTCATCTCCTGTAGCGGCGCGGACTCCGGTAACCACATGCTGCGCGGCCGTGAGAGTGCCGGTCTTGTCGAACAAGACGACGTCGACCTCCCGCATCCGTTCGAGAGCCAGGCGGTCCTTCACCAGGATGCCGTTTCGTGCGGACAGGGCAGTGGAGATCGAGACGACCAGAGGAATCGCAAGGCCCAAGGCATGAGGACAGGCGATCACGAGCACGGTCACGGTGCGCTCGACCGCACTGCCCGGCTGGCCTGCCAGGCTCCAGGCGATGTACGTCAGCACTCCGGCTCCTGCAGCGACGTAGAACAGCAACGCCGCGGCACGGTCGGCGAGGGCTTGTGCTCTCGACCGCGAGGTTTGTGCCTCCTGGACCAGGCGCTGGATGCCGGCCAGAGCTGTGTTCGCGCCCACGGCATTGACCTTGATACGGAGGGCGGAATCGGTCGCGACGGTCCCGGCGGTTACGGGATCGCCATCGGCTTTCGAGACCGGGCGCGACTCCCCGGTGAGCATCGACTCGTCGACGGCCGCCGCCCCCTCGATCACATGTCCATCCGCAGGGATCCGGCCCCCCGAACGAACCAGCACGACATCGCCCGGGACGAGGGCTGAGATCGGCACCTCCTCGACACCGCCGCCGATCACGCGCTCTGCCTTATCGGGAAGCAATGCCGCGAGTGCACCGAGCGCATCGCTTGCCTGGCCGATCGCCTTCATCTCCTGCCAATGCCCGAGCAACATGATTGCGATCAGGGCGGCGAGCTCCCACCAGAAGTCGAGCTCGAGGGCGCCGAACTCGGTAGCGATGCTTGCTCCAAATGCAACCGTGATCGCGAG
>DATADF010000261.1:0-6161 GCA_036258695.1 Actinomycetota bacterium | reverse complement strand
GCCCTGTATTGGCAGCCGACGCAACTGCGCTTCCCGAGGTGGTTTCTAACGCGGGCCGGCTGATATCCCCCGACAATCCCGACGATTGGTGCGCAGCGATGTCAGAGCTCCTGGAGGACGAAGGCACTCGTAAGGAATTGGGCAAGAAAGGACGAGCTCGAGGGCAGGACTTCTGGTGGGATCGCTCGGCCGGAGTTCTCGAAGACGCCTATCTGCACGCGTTGGCGACGACCTTATGAGGTTGGTCTTCCTCACACCCCACTTCGCCCCCGACGTCGCGCCGACCGGAGCGGTGGCGACGCGTCTCGTCGCAGAGCTTGCGGAACGGGGCCATGAGATCGAGGTCGTCACTGCCCTTCCTTGGTACCGAGAGCACCGCATCGAGGCTGCCTGGCGGGGCAAGCTCGTGCGCTTCGAAGACACTCCCTGGGGGCGAATCGCCCGCGTGCATCCATTCCCCGTGGCCGACAAGCAGAGCATCTTCAAGCGGGCCCTCGCATTCGGCGGATTCAGCATGCTCGCCGCGCAGATTGCCGCGCGCGGCCCGAATGTGGATGTCGTCATCGCGATGTCTCCTCCGCTGACGCTGGGAGTATCGGGCTGGTTCGCCGCTCGTCGTCGCGACGCAGCGTTCGTCCTAAACGTGCAAGACATCTATCCGGATATCGTCACCGAGCTCGGCTTGTTGACGAACAAAGCGATCGTGCGCGGCCTCCAGGCGACCGAGCGATTCCTCTACCGTCGGGCGGATGCCGTCACCGCTTTGTCCCTAGACCAGCAGAGGAATGTCGCCGGCAAGGTCCCCTCTGCCGATGTCGAAGTCATCCCGAACTTCGTGGACTTGGAAGTGATCAAGCCCGCCCGGAAAGAGAACTCGTATCGCAAAGAGCACGGACTCGAGGGGAAGACCGTGGTGATGTACGCCGGCAACATCGGTTTCTCGCAAGCGCTGGAGCCCGTGATCGACAGTGCCGCGGCCCTCACCCACGATGAGGATGTGGTCTTCGTCATCAACGGCCAGGGGGCCACGCGGCCGGCTTTGCAGGCCAAAGCCGCGGACCTGCCCAATGTTCGCTTCGTTGATCTGCAACCGAGCGAGCGTCTCGGCGAAGTTCTGGCGGCCGCGGACATTCATCTCGTCCCTCTAAAGCGAGGCCTTTCCCAGTCGAGTTTTCCTTCGAAGGTCTATTCGATATTGGCAGCCGGCCGCCCCCTGATCGCATGCGTCGATGCTCGCAGTGCACTTGCAGATCTAATCGAGCGCTCGGGCGGGGGGGTGGTCGTGCCCGCTGAGGACGCGGAGTCACTCACGAAGGAGATCCGCAATCTCATTCGCGCACCGAGCGACTTGCAGCGTATGGGCAAAGCCGGTCGACGTTTCGTCCAGACGGCGGCGTCACCCGCCGCAGTCGCCGAGAGCTACGAGTCGCTCTTCAAGCGCATCGCGCGCTAGACGCTGCACTCCTTCGGTAGCGCAGCGGGCTCCGGTAGGTCCAATGGGACCAGCTGGACGATGGGCTTGGTCTCGAACTCTTGTCCCACGATGAGTGCAACATCGATGCCGTCCGGCAAGCGCCGAGCCGTCATCTTTAGCTCGGCTTGGGGAACGGCGGCCTGAACCACCTCGGCGGCCGAACGAGTCGGCTGTCGATAGAGAACGACCGTGTCTTCTGATCGTGATCGTTCCCACTCCCCGACCGCGGCGATCTCGACCGGCCCCGTGCCGGTGGCAGTGGCCTCCTCTAGTGCCTCCGCCGCTGCCTCGGCTACACCGACCCCGCCGGTCCCGTCGTAGACCCCGACCGAGATGGCGGCCATGTCGACGTCGGGTATGCCGTCGAAAGACTGCGGCGACTCGTTCGCCGCAATGGCGTCAAACATGAGCTCCAGAGCATCGAAATCCGGCGCGACGACCGACGCGCCCTGCGGGCTCGTCATCGTTCCCAAGTTGGGTGCGATGTACGCCTCGTAATACTGCGGATCGAAGGAGCTAAAGCGATCCAGCAATCGCTTAAGGCCGGCAACCGTGGTCGAGACATCCGTCTTGACGTTCGTTCCTGCGATATCTACCAGGTTCGACAGCCGGACCGGATTCAGCAGCGTCGACACGGAGGTCACCTTCTCGATAGCGGCAGCGAGGAACTTCTGTTGGTTCTGGATGCGCTGAAAGTCGCCCGATGGAAAGCGACGCGAGCGCACGAAGCGCAGCGCCCTATCGCCGTCGAAGTGGACCATGCCCACCTCGTCGGGGGTGATCTCCAATCCGGTCTGCGGATCGAAGGGGATGGGCTCCTCGACACACACGTCGACGCCGCCGATCTCATCGACGAGGTCACGAAACCCCGCGATGTTGACCTGCACGTACCTGTTGATGTCGAGCCCGGTTAGCTCGGTCACGGCCGAAACGAGATGACGCGGCCCCTCCTGAAGCGCGGAGTTAATGCGGTCTTCTCCCTCGTCCAGGATCGGGACATATAGATCGCGCGGGAACTGGACCATGATCAGTCGGTTTGTGGCGGGATCGATGTGAGCCAGGATCAGCGTGTCGGCTCGCTCTCCGCCTACCGCCGCGGCGCCCAGGGCGAGTTGCTCCTCCTCGCTCAACCCGCTTCGGGAGTCCGACCCAACGAGGAGGGCCGTGAACGGCTCGCCCTCATCCGTTTGAGGAAGCGTCGGAGAGTCAGGGTCTTTCAGTCCTGAATTAAGCCTCAGATAGAGCGAGAGCCCATAGCCACCCACTAGCAAGATCAGCACCGCGGAGCCGACGAGCGCGCGCTGCCACCAGTGAGGAAAACGGCCGCCTCCACGGCGCGCACTGTCTCGCACGATGCCGGAGTAGCGATTGGCGGAAAACGGATCCGGCTCGCGTTTAAAGAATCGGGTCATTCGACGATTATCGGGGGTTTAGCGCGTTACTCCGCCGCGCACCGCACGCTACTCCCGCCCGGGCACTCCGGGTTCGGTCATCGGGAGCGCGTCGAGGACTTTGTCCAGTTGCTCGTCGCTCATTAATCCCCGCTCGCGCACGAGCTCACGGATAGTGCGGCGCTCGGCGTACGCCTGCTTCGCGATCGCGGCGGCTTCCTCGTAACCGATGTAGTCCGTTAGCGCGGTGACCAACATGAGCGACTGCTCCACAAGCTCGCGCGCTCGTTCTTCATCGGCCTGGATGCCTGCCACACAGCGATCGGTGAATGCCGTCACTCCGTTTCGCAACAGCGTCATTCCGAACATCAGGTTGAACCCAAAAGACGGCCAAAAGACGTTCAGATCCAACTGACAGTTGTGAGCGGCCAGCGAGCACACTTCGTCGCAACCGATTACCTGGAAGCAGACCATGTTCATCATCTCGGCCATCGAGGGGTTGACTTTTCCGGGCATGATCGAGGAGCCAGGCTGAACCGGAGGAAGGATGATCTCGGCGATCGCGGTCCGAGGGCCCGACGCGAGCAGACGCAGATCCGAGGCGATGCGCGATATCTCTACAGCGGCATTCCGGACCGCGCTGGACAAGTGCGCGAGGTCTGCACCGGACTGGGTGAGCCGGAAGAAGTTCTCGCCGCGTCGTAACTCGAAGCCCGTCAGCTCTTTCAGATAGCCAACTATCCCGTCGATGTAGTCGGGCTCCGCATTGATGCCGGTGCCCGCGGCCGTCGCCCCGATGTTCAGCTCGCCGACCGTCACCGCAGCTGCCGCGATTCGCTCCGCGGCCTTGCCCACGGCCGCCGCGTATCCGGAGAATTCCTGACCGAGCCGGATCGGAACCGCGTCCTGCAGGTGAGTGCGAGCGGGCTTCACGATCCGATCGAACTCGGTGGCTTTCATCTCGAGAGCCGCGCGCAGGCGCTCCAGCGCGTTCAACAGCGTAGGTACCACGCGCAAAGCTCCCAAGCGGACCGCGGTCGGATTCGTGTCGTTGGAGGACTGAGCCAGGTTCACGTGGTCATTGGGGTGGACGCGCACATCCCGGCCGTCCTCGGCGAGGATCTGAGTGGCCCGCGTAGCCAGCACCTCGTTGACGTTCATGTTGTGCGACGTGCCGGCCCCCGCCTGCCAGGGATCGATGACGAAGTGGGCCTGGTGGCGACCCTCTAGAGCCTCGTCGGCCGCGGCAACGATTGCGTCGGCAACATCCTTCGGCAGCCGCCCTGTGTCCCGATTGGCCAAGGCCGCTGCCTTCTTGATCATGATCATTCCCCACAGGTAATCCGGCTGAGGAGGCATCCCGGAGATCTGGAAGTTCTCCCGCGCCCGTTGGGTCTGTGCGCCGTACAGGGCGTCGGCGGGAACCTTGACCTCGCCGAGGGTGTCTTTCTCGATGCGGAACTCGCCGCCGTCGTTGGTCGTCATCACGGAGTCTCCTCACATACCAGGCGCCAGTCGCACCTCTCCAGGAAGGCGGCGGTCTGCGCCAGCGCGATACCGGTGAACAACGCGCCGAGGGCGAGAGCGGCAACCCACCACACGACGACGCCGGCCGTCCGGCGTTGCGGAGCCGGCCTCGGCAGGGGCACGGCCGCTTCGTCGGACAGCGCCAACTCCGCGAGCACGATCCGCCCGTCCTCGTACTGCAGCCTTCGGACGTAGACCGTCACCGGCGCCCAGGGATCGGAGCCGCCGTGAAGCCATGCACCAGGAGCCGACCGATCAGTTACCGCGTATGTCTCGATGCCGGCTTCATTAAGGACACCGGTCAATAAGTGCGCTTCGATGTCGTTTGCGGCGCGCGCGAACACGACCCACTCCGAGCCACCGCCTCCGGGGTCCTCGACGGACAGCGGTGGTGCCGGTGCGTCAATTCGCAAGCCCATCTCAGTCCCGTCCGAAAATGCTGCGCGCGATGACAACGCGCTGGATCTGGTTCGTGCCTTCGTATATCTGGGTGATCTTCGCATCCCTCATGAAACGCTCCGCGGGATACTCGCGGATGTAACCGTAGCCCCCGAGGGCCTGCACACAGTCTGTCGTCACGCGCATGGCGACATCCGACGCGTAGCACTTCGCGATCGCCGCCCAATAGGAGACGTTCTTGTCCTCTTCATCGATTGCCCGGGCGGCTCGGTACACAGCCAGCCTGGCCGTCTCGATGCCCATCGCCATGTCGGCGAAGAGGAACTGCATCCCCTGGAACGATGAGATCGCGCGGCCGAACTGCTTGCGCTCGCGACAGTAGCCAACCGCGAAGTCGAAAGCTCCTTGGGCAATACCGAGCGCCTGCGCGCCTACGGTGGGGCGAGAGAAGTCGAGCGTGCGCATAGCGATTTGAAAGCCGCGGTTGACATCGCCGATGACGTTTTCCTCGGGCACACGCACGTCCTCCAGGATGACCTCGCGCGTGGGCGACCCGCGAATCCCCATCTTGTCTTCCTTGCGTCCCAGCGAAAAACCCTCCATGTCCTTGCTCACAAGGAATGCGGTGATGTTCTTGCCCTTGGGACCTTCCGGGTCGGTGACGGCGAAGTACGTATACAGGTCGGTGGCCCCCGCCCCCGTGATGAAACGCTTGGACCCGTTTAGGACCCAGGTGCTGCCGTCGCGTACTGCGCGACTCCGCATCGCGGCCGCATCCGACCCCGACCCCGGCTCGGTCAAGCAATAGGACATGCGATGGTCGCCCGAGGCGATGCCGGTGCACACCTTCTTCTTTTGCTCGTCCGTCCCGGCGACCAGGATCGGGATGGCTCCGAGCTTGTTCACCGCAAGGATCAGAGAAACACCGGCGCTAACACGCGCGATCTCTTCCACGAGAATGCACATCTCGACCGCGCCCCCGCCGTACCCGCCGTACTCCTCCGGATAGGACACGCCCGCCAGCCCACTGCCGACTAGTAACTCGTCGATGTCCCAGGGATATTCGTCGGCCTCGTCGATCTCTGCCGCGCGCGGCGCGATCTTCTCCTCAGCCAGCTCGCGAACGGTGCGTCGAAAAACTTCCTGCTCTTCGGTGAAATGAAAACTGAGGCCCTCGCTCACGTTTCGATGCTACCTCCGAGGATTTGCTTGAGGTGTTACAGCAACCTGCACGCTTCGCGCTGGTCCGCAGTGCGCAAGTTGACCTTGGCGATGACGCTTTAGGCTGCGGCCCCAGCAGTCATCGACACAGGAGCGAGAGTGGCCGGTTCTATAGACGCGATTAGAGAAGCGATCGTCAACGAGGCGTC
>DATADF010000260.1:0-8647 GCA_036258695.1 Actinomycetota bacterium | reverse complement strand
GTCGCGCGGTTCCTGGGGCTCGATTATCCGGGGGGACCCGAGATCGACCGGCTTTCGTTATTGGGGGATCCCGAAGCGGTGAGGTTCCCACGCGCGATGTTGGACGATCCGGGATTCAACGTCTCTTACTCGGGTCTGAAGACGGCCGTTATCAACTATGTGCGGAAGGCCGAGAGTGCGGGTGAGGAGATCTCAGTCGAAAACATCGCGGCGTCCTTCCAGCAAGCTGTAGTGGACGTACAGGTGGCTAAGACGATGGCGGCCGTTGAGCACACGGGGGCCGAGCGAGTGTTTCTGTGCGGAGGGGTGGCCGCGAACTCCGGCCTCCGCCAAGGTTTGGCGGATGCATGTAGCCGGAAAGGGATTGACCTTCACATTCCGCCAATGGAGTTGTGCACGGACAATGCGGCGTTGGTCGCCGCCTGCGGCACGGCGATGCTGCGCCGCGGGGTCTATCACTCCCTCGACGTCGCCCCCGATCCGAACCTGGCTCTCGGGGCCTAGCCGGCGACATAGGGCAGAAGTCTGCCCCCCGTCGCGGGAGCCACGGGCAGCACGAGTCGTGTCTTGCCACGCCCTTCGCTGACCGTGACCGTCGCTACGGTCGCGTCGTCGACCATCCCAGGGGTACAGAAGACCAGGACCAGGCATCCGTCACTCGACGCGAGCGTGAGGCGCAGGTAGCTCCCTTCCTCGAGCACATACTCGCGGGGATGCATCCGAATTCGGTATCGGATGGTCTCCCCGGGCTTGACATCCTGGACCTCATCCAGGCCCTCACGATGACGAGCGTCGAGGTAACCCCAGCTCAATGGAAGGGCCGCGTTGCCCCGGATCTCTTGAAGGTGTACCGCGAAATTGGTGTCGGTGGCCTCGACGGATGCCACCAGTTCGAAGACCGGAGAACCCGACACGCGGATGCGCTCCTTCAGCGGCGCGCTCTCGTAGATCAACCTCACGTCGGAAAGCGAGCGGACGACCGGACGGGGGAGACCGGGGCGGTCCTCATAACTCGCCTCGCCCGAGGCTACGGAGGCAGCTAGCTTGCCCGCGCCCGCGTGCAGCGTCAGCGCGCGGGACGACGGCGGCCACTGCTCCGCGACCCGTATCTTTTGGGTCTGGTCGATGAGCGTGACACGCGGCTCTTCCATCATCCCGGTGTCGTTGTCGTTCAGCCAGTGCTCGTACCAGCGCAGCGCGGTGAACCACCAGTTCGGAACCTGCGGTTCTTGGTGTGCCCATGGGCCAAGCAGAGCCTTGCGCACGACCCTTTCCCGTTCCAACGCCTCCCAGATCACCTCGAAGTGATCTGTCTTGACATTTTCGTCGAGCGTTCCATGGACGTGGAAGACCGCCGCTTCGATGTTGTCCGCCATCCGCGGGTAGTCGCGCTCGATCCAGTAGTCCGTCATGGTTCCGTCGAGGGAGTGCACTTCCTCTACGTTGTCCACGCAGACGCTGCGCGCTGTATTCATTAAGAAGTTGCCGGCAGTCGCGTTCGTCGGTGGGGGGATTGCAGATTCGTGTTCCCACGCACTCGGGCTCAGCAGGTTGAGCTCGTAGCGCGCCCCACCCATGAACATGTATCTGTAAGTTGATGTGACCGGGGCGATTGGGATGATCGCCTTGAGCGCGGGGGGAGAGGCGACTGCGGCCGCGTACTGGCTCATACCCACGGCGCTGACTCCGTACATCCAAACCTTCCCGTTGGACCACTTCTGCTCGGCGATCCACTGCACCGCCGCGAACCCGTCTTCTTGATCGCGCGGGCCCCCATAGTCGAAGCACCCGTCCGAGTTGTGAGTCCCGCGCATGTCTCCAAGCACGAACGCGTATCCGCGTTGCAAGAAGAAGGGAGCGATGCACTGGGCATAAGCGTGGAGCCCTAGGTCTTCTTGCTCTTTCTCGTAGATGAAATCCTGTGAGTTGTAAGGAGTCATCACGAGCACGGTCGGCAGGCGACGGCCTTCATAGAAGTCGGGCAGATAAACACGCGCCGACAGGAGGGTTCCGTCTTCGCTCGGAAACTGCACCTCGGTGCGGGTGACGTCTGTCTCGCGCGGCCCGGGCATCTCTTGCATCCATCGGGGCTGGTCGCCGATGAACTCCCTGGCCTGACAACTATGCGTGGGTCGCGTTCCCGTGATCGATGCCACGGCCGGCGCTGCCGCGACGACGAGCGGCGTCAACACCAATCCGGTCGCCACAACGCGCAGCAATCGGTTGGCCGAGCCCTCGCGCTCCACCTGGCCACTGTTCGTGAGACCGTCGAGGGTTCCTGCGACCCTGGGCCGCCTCGTGGTTTGACCGCTCCCAGGCGGCGCGGCTAGATTTAGCACTCGGACGATGTGAGTGCTAATGGGCTCAGCCACGTGAGCAGGAGGTAATAGATGGCCACAGCGACCAAGACGAAGACCATCAAGCCGCTCGAGGACCGCATCCTGGTGCGGGCCGAGGAGGGCGAGGAGACCACCGTCTCCGGAATCGTCATCCCCGATACCGCAAAGGAGAAGCCCCAGGAGGGCACGGTTCTCGCAGTCGGTCCGGGCAAGCGCTCGGATGCAGGCGAGATCATCCCGATGGACATCAAAGAGGGCGACCGTGTCGTCTACTCGAAGTACGGCGGCACCGAGATCAAGGTCGACGGCGAGGAGCTGCTGATTCTCTCGGCGCGCGACGTGCTGGCGATCGTCGGCTAAGCAGATTTTTGATCGGCCCGTCGGGGAACCCCGGCGGGCCTTTCTTTTTGGGTCTAGGGGAGGTAATCGAGAGGATCGACAGGCGAGCCGTTGATACGCACCTCGAAGTGGAGGTGGTCTCCGTAGCAGTTCCCCGTGCAGCCGACGTCCCCGATGATCTGCGCTTGCCCGACGTCTTCTCCCGCCGACACGGCGAAGTCGGAGAGGTGGGCATAGAGAGTCGAAAAGCCGCCTCCGTGATCGATGATGACGCAATTCCCGTAGCCCGAGTAATACGACGCCAGGATTACGCGCCCCGCTTTTGAAGACACGACCGGCTGTCCGGTGTAGCCGTTGATGTCGACGCCGGTGTGCATGCGGCCCCACCGCTCCCCGTAGTAGGACGTGATCGGGCCGTTCAGAGGCCACATGAAGCCCTCGGCGGAGGTGCCAAGGTTTTCGACCGCCCGTCGTGCTTGGGCGGCGCGGATCAAACCGGCGAGCTGCGCCGACTTCGCCTCCAGGCTTCCCTCGTGGTGATGCTTGTGCGAGATGGTTGCCTCGAGCTTGCTGAGCGCCGCCTTCTGCTTCGCATAGCGACGGTCCAGGTCGGCGAGCACGACCTTGCGCCGCGCGATCGTGTCGGACAGCTCCGTCTTGTAAGCGAAGAGCTCGCGATGCTGGGCCTCGATGGTCACCTGCAGTCGCCCATAGCGAATCAGGGCGCCGGTGCTCTCCTGCGCGGCTACCCCCAACATCTGCAGGCGGGAGTCCAGATCGGCCAGGCTGTCGGAATCGAGCAGGGCGTTAAGTGTGTCGGTCGCGCCGGCCTTGTACAACGCGACGGCCTGTGCGGTCGCGCGGTCTTTAATGGCGTCGATTCGCAGCTGCGTTGCGTCGATTCGCGCTTGTGCGGAACGGACCTTCGACTCGACCTCGACGATCTCGGCGCTGAGCCGTTCAACCTCGCTGCGCAAGGCCATAATCTCGGCGTCCAGCGTTTGGACTTCCCGTTCGAGGGACCCTGCTTCGCCCTCCAAGTGGCGGATCGAGCCGCGCACCTCATCCAGCCGGTTTTGGACGCGAGCGTTCTGGCGCTCGAGATCTTGGAGGCTGGAGGAATCGGCGTAGGAGCCGACTGCGGGGATCAGGATGGTGCTGAGGAACACGGCGACGATCGCGCCGCGACCCAGCCGTCCCCTCATGACCCTCCTTTGGTGTCCCGCCAGTCGCTCGAGCGACTGCAAGCTGAAATCCCCCCGGGCATGTCCACCGACCCGGACCGCCGGGCATCCTCCCACACAGCTTGTGCCCGGGCAAGGCTACGGCAGAGGCGCGAAAACTCCTGGCTGAGGCGCGAAAAAATCTCCGATCGGGGGGTTGCGAGCCCGTCTGGCGGTCGCTACAGTGCGTCCTGCACCCGTCGAGTTGTAAACCGGCTTCGGCCGGGAAGAAGGCTCGACGGGTGCATTTTTGTGCCCGGTCCTACAATCGCCGTCTCAGCCCTCACCCGCGAAGGAGACCGCTCTGGACACGGATCTCGTCGATCTGGAATCGGCAATCAAGAACCTGCCCGGGGTCCTGGGCTGCGTCATCATGACGGACCCCGACGGGAACCCGTCCGAGATCCAGGCCTTTATCCGGGTCGGAGTGGACGAGGGCGAGGTTCACCGCCAGGTGCTGGACCAGGTAAATCTTCGGGGGCTCGGCGAGAACCTGAGCCAGATCTTCGTCTTCGAGCTGGAAGGCGAGTCGCACTTCGGTGACCGGGAGTCTCTAGAGCGAGCGGCCGAGCTCGCGGAACAGGAGGCGAGGACCCGAGGAGCCGTGGGCGCCGTCGAAGCGCGCAGATCGGTGTTACGTGCCGTCGAGACCGGCCCGCGCGTAGCCGCCGTAGGCAGGCCCCTGCTGCAGCGGGTGATTCTGTCGGCCACCGGGCCCAACTCCGAGGCCGAGGTGGCCTTAGCGCACGGCGAGGGTGAGATCGTCGGCCATGCCACGGGGGAGAAGACGCCACATGGCCTCGCGGTCCTGGCCCAAGCGACTCTGGCTGCCGTCGCCCAGATCGTGACCGAGGTGAAGTTCGCCCTGACGGGTGCCTCGCTCATCGAGATCGCTCGTAAGGAAGCGGTGATGGTGGTGGTGCAGGAGGACAACGGGCTCGAGACGGTTGGAGCGGCCTTGGTGCGCGGGGCGCCGCTCACGGAGTGCGCCGTCAGGGCGACGCTGGATGCCGTCAACCGACGCCTGGCCCGCGCTTCGGAGCGCTTTAGCCTTCCGCCGAAGGAGCCCGTGACCGTGGCCGAGGACGAGGACGTCGACTGGGACGGCTCCGAGTAGCGCGTTTCCTGATAGGCTGGAGTGTCATAGGAGTGCGAGAGGAGTGCCACTCAGGCCTCATGCCGCCTCCTCTCTTCGGATATCCAGAGGGAGACCATGCCTAGCACGCTGAAAGACGTCCCCGGCTTCGCGCCTCACGGTGGCGCCCTGGAGCTGCGAATCGCCGGCCAGGACGAGACTGCAGAGTTCCGAGCCCGCGCCGAGCAGCTGCCCACGATCGCCGCGACCTCCCGACGGGTCGTCTCCGATCTCGAGCTCCTGGCGGTGGGCGCCGTCTCGCCCAACCGTGGCTTCATGACGGAGAGCGACTACCAACCGGTGGTCCGCGAGATGCGCCTCGCGAGCGGCCTGCCCTGGAGCCTTCCGATAACACTGTCGGCAACGGCTGAGGAAGCCACTCGGCTGACCCCCGGATCGCCTGCGGCGATCACCTGGGAGGGCCGTCCGGTCGCGATCATCGATGTCGAAGATGTATTCGGCTACGACGCGCGCGAGGAGGCTCAGCACACCTACCGCACGTCCGACGAGGCGCATCCCGGAGTCGCACATCTTCTACAGCAAGGGGAGTTCTACGTCGGAGGCGAGGTCACCGTTCTTGAGAACGTCTTCGCGCACGAATTCGCAACTCATCGACTGACTCCGTTGCAGCTGAGAGAGCAGATCGCCGGCCGCGGCTGGAAGACGGTCGTCGCATTTCAAACGCGCAACCCGATTCACCGTGCTCACGAGTACCTGACCAAGTGCGCCCTCGAGATGGTCGACGGTCTCGTGATCCACCCGCTCGTAGGGGGCACGAAGGGAGACGACATCCCGGCCGAGACCCGTATGAAGTGCTACGACGTCTTGATGGAGAACTACTACCCGCGCGATCGGGTCATCCTGTCTGTCTTTCCGGCGGCGATGAGGTACGCGGGACCGCGCGAGGCGATCTGGCATGCGTTGCTTCGCAAGAACTACGGCATGACACATTTCATCGTCGGACGGGACCATGCTGGGGTCGGTGATTACTACGGCTCCTACGACGCGCAGCAGATTTTTGACGAGTTCGAACCCGGCGAGCTGGGCATATGGCCGCTTAAGTTTGAGCACTCCTTTTTCTGCAGAGCCTGTGAGGGCATGGCCTCGGCCAAGACGTGTCCCCACGACCCGAGCAATCACGTGCACCTCTCGGGTACGCAGGTGCGGAGCATGCTCGCCGCCGGTGAGGAGCCACCTCACGAATTCTCGCGACCCGAGGTGGCGCGCATCCTGATCGACGACGCGCGCTCGAGGGGCTAGCGACTATGGGACTCCTAAACAAACTGAAAAGGGACACCCAGGAGCAAGGTCAGGCTTCGGCCGAGCGCAATGCGCCTAAAAAGCGCCGCGTGATGGTGATCGGGCTTGACTGCGCTCCCCCCGAGCACGTCTTCGAGGAGTACGCGGCCGAGATGCCCAACATCACGAAGCTGAAGGACAACGGCCTGTGGGGGCCACTGGAATCCATCACCCCTCCCATCACAGTGCCTGCATGGATGTGCATGATGACGTCGAAGGACCCCGGCACGCTGGGGATCTACGGTTTTAGGAACCGTAAGGACCACACCTACGACGGCCTCTCCTTTGCTACTTCATGGGCGGTAAAGGAGCCGACGGTCTGGGACATCCTGTCC
The DNA here is from genome assembly GCA_036258695.1 of Actinomycetota bacterium. Taxonomy (GTDB): domain Bacteria; phylum Actinomycetota; class CADDZG01; order CADDZG01; family WHSQ01; genus DATADF01. The sequence continues at coordinate 1,977 of DATADF010000260.1, read as the reverse complement.
GAGGCCGGCAAGGACTCGATCGTGATGTCGGTTCCTCCTTCGTATCCGCCGAAGGCCCTCAAGGGTGTGCAGATCGGATGTTTCCTGACCCCGAACGACGAGGCCGACTACACGTATCCGAAGGAGCTCAAGGAGGAGCTGAAGTCAAATGTCGGGGAGTACATCTTCGACATCAGGAACTTCCGGACCGACAACACCCAGTACATCATCGACGAGGCCTACAAGATGACCGAGCAGCGCTTCAAGGCTGCCCACTACCTCTTGGCCAACAAGCCGTGGGATTTCTTCGTCATGGTCGAAATGGGGCCGGACCGCTTGAACCACGGCATCTGGAGCTTCATCGACCCCGGGCATCCCCGCTACGAGCCCGGCAATCCTCATCGCGAGGCGTTGCGGGAGTACTACCGATACCTCGACGGCAAAGTGGGCGAGTTACTCGAGCGTCACGCCGACGACGACACGACGATCCTCGTGGTCTCCGATCACGGGGCCAAGGCGATGGTGGGAGGGGTCTGTTTCAACGAGTGGCTGCAGCGCGAGGGCTACCTTTCATTTAGCGGCGAGCCCCCCAAAGAGATCACGCCTATCAACAAGATGGAGATCGACTGGTCGAAGACTCGTGCCTGGGGCGACGGTGGCTACTACGGACGCTTGTTCTTGAACGTCGAGGGTCGCGAGCCCAACGGGGTCATCCCCGCCGCCGACTACGAGAAGGTGCGCGATGAGCTTGTCGCAAAGATCGAGAGCATGGTCGACCACGAAGGTAATCCCCTCGGAAACCGCGCGCTGAAGCCGGAAGACATCTACAAGGCCCAGAAAGGCGTCGCCCCGGATCTGATCGTGATCTTCGGTGGGCTCCGTTGGCGCTCCGTCGGGTCACTCGGTCACGGTTCGATCTACACCTTTGAGAACGACACCGGCCCGGACGAGGCGAACCATGCCGAGTTCGGGATCTTCATCATGCACAACGCTCCCGGGGCTCCCGATGAGTCGACGCGTTTAGATGGACTGCACCTCTGGGATGTGCATTCGACGATCCTCGACGTATTCGGCTTGGCCCCCGCCTCCGGCGCGTTGGGCACCAGCGTCTTAGAGAAGGCAGGTCTGAAATGAAACAAGCAGATCGCGAGCGCGGCGTAGTCATCTGGTTTACGGGCTTATCCGGTTCCGGCAAGACGACGATCGCTCACATGGTCGAAGAGAAGCTCGTGCAGTCGGGCGTTCCCGTCGAAGTTCTCGACGGCGATGTCGTCCGCGAGAACCTCTCAAAGGGCCTGGGCTTCTCCAAAGAAGACCGCGACACGAACATCAGGCGGATCGCGTTCGTGGCACATCTTCTCCAACGCAACGGCGTGTTCGTTATCACGGCCGCGATCTCTCCTTACCGGCGGGTACGGCATGAGGCGCGCGCGATGATCAAGGACTTCGTCGAGGTGTTTGCCGACGCTCCGTTGGAAGTGTGTGAGTCACGCGATGTGAAAGGTTTGTATGCGAAAGCGCGCGCCGGCGAGCTGAAAGGCTTCACCGGTATCGACGATCCTTATGAGCCTCCCGACTTCGCGGAGGTCATCGCCCACACGGACAAGGAATCGGTCGAGGAGTCGACTCAGAAGGTGATCGACAAACTGATCGAGCTCAATTACCTGAAGGCTTAGCTTCCTCCAGCTTGTGGGCGCGGAGAATTCGATGTCGTCCGTAATCGATCTGCACGCGCACTCAACCGTCTCCGACGGTGGCGATAGCCCCCGCGACCTGATCGCGCGTGCAATAGAGGTGGGCCTGACGGCGATAGCAATCACCGATCACGACAACGACTCCGGCTGCGCCGAGGCGATCGCAGCAGGCGCGGACGGTGGCATCGAAGTGATACCCGGGGTGGAGATCTCCTGTGACGTCGACGCGCTGGCCGATCGAGGGCTCGAGCCGCGCAAGCGCCCCACCATGCACCTCCTCGGCTACTTCGTCCCTCAGGAGCCC
>DATADF010000259.1:0-4680 GCA_036258695.1 Actinomycetota bacterium | reverse complement strand
CATGGACGTAACCCTAGGTCCGACGGTGCCGAGACGCTAGATAGAAAACGCCTAGTCGGTCACCTCGACCGGCTGGGTCAGTCGTTGCGAGTAACCAGGAATCTCGAGGGCCGCAAGGTAGTCGCCGGGCGCTAAGGGCTCGCCGAACTTGTCGCGCGCCATGAACGTGGGCCCGGTACGGCGGTCGATAAAGCCGGCCTCGTAGATAAACGGGCCCCCACAGTCGACGACGCCTTGCTGCCAGAGCTCGGCGTCGGGGTCGTCGGCAGGCACCAATGCGGAGCTGGTCGAAACGCGCAGACAGCGAGGATCTGTGATCGCCTTGCCCGAGTCATTTCGGATGTCGAGAAAGGATGCGATCTCGTGTCCGCTGCGCACGGTCGATTGCTCCAACACAAGCGTGATGGTGAGGCCGTCCAAGCGGCCCCGGTCAGGTTCTGATTCGGAGGGAATCGCAGTCGCGGACTGAGGGGCTCGCGGTGGCTGCGGATCGGCGTTGGAGGCGCAGGCCCCAAGAAGGAGGGTGGCGGCCACTAGAAGTTTCATCAACATACCCGTAAGACGTTGGCGGTCGATGGTTTGTTCCGTGCTACAGGCGACACGCACGACAGAGGGAGGTCGAAGTGGCTAGCTCAGGATCGAGTGCAGCTGGTCGAGACTGATGTTGGCGCCCGAGGCGATCAGCGCGACCTTCTTGCCGGCGAGCCGATCTTTGATCTGCTTGGCCCCCGCAAGTGCCGCCGCGCCCGACAGCTCGACCAGGTTCCGCGTCGTCACAAGCATGTCGCGCACCGCGGCGCGCAGGTCGTCCTCGGAGACGAGCAGGAAGTCGTCCAGCTGCTCCCACATGATCCTCTGCGTGAGCTCGAAGGCGGTTCGGGTCGCGAGGCCCTCGGCCGCGGTCTTCATCTCGTCCTCGACCAGACCTCGCTGCTTCCATGACTTGAAGGCAGCCGGCGCCGCGGCGGCCTGCACTCCGATGACCTGCAGGCTCGGGTTCTTGGCCTTGCCTGCGATGCACGCGCCACATGCACCGCTACCCCCGCCGATAGGCACGAAAATGACGTCGATGTCGGGCTCGGCCTCGAGAATCTCGAGCGAATAGGTTCCCACTCCCTCGATCAGCAGCGGCTCATTTGCGGAGTGGATGTACCGGTAGCCGTGCTTGTCTGCGAGGGCCGCACAGTGTTCGCGCGCGTCGTCAAAATCACGCCCATGCACGATCAGCTCCGCGCCCAGATCCTGCATCGACTGCACTTTCACCGGGTTCGCTCCTTCGGGGATGCAGATGCGCGCCGTGACACCAAAAAGTCGCGCGGCGAAGGCGATCGATTGCCCATGGTTGCCGGTCGACGCCGTGATCACTCCGGCGGTGCGCTCCTCCTCGCTTAGCTGCGACACGAGATTGACTCCCCCGCGCACCTTGAAGGCAGCTATCGGCTGGTGGTTCTCGTGCTTGACCCAGACCTCGGTCCCCAACAGTCGCTCGAGACCCGGCCACCGATACAGCGGGGTGTCGGTTACCCCATAGGGAGCGATGCGATCGCGCGCCTCTAGGACCCCGTCGAATGTCGGCATGCGCATGGCGCCAGCGTAGCCCGGAGCATGCGCGGCTCGTATGAGAGTCGTTAGAGCTCGGGAGTGTCGTCCTTCGACACATCCCCGGCCGCGCTCGGCGCGGACTCCTGCGGCGAGGAGTCGACGAGCGCCTCCTCCGACTCTGGAACCGGTGGCTGTTTGACTCTACTCAGCCCCAAGCCCAACAGCACCAAACCCGCGAACAGCAGCGGCAGGGGCAGTAACCAGATGCCGGAGAGATGGGCGATATCGATCCCCGTGTTCAGGAATGTCGCCCCAAGGGCCGCAAACGCGATCCCGAACACAAGTGACCACGCATCCAGAGGGTGGCGTTTCATTCCGTCCGCCTTCCAGAGCGGCGGCCGGCACGCCCCGACTCCGGCGAACGCCCTTTGTCATCCGCTCGACGATGCACGCGGCGCGGGCCTCCCGAGCGGTACACGCTGATCGAGGTCAGGCCCGCCTCGACGTCGATTGCGAGACGCTTGTCCGACGTAGGGTCGCCGAATGTCTCTTGGAGGGCGATACCCGGACCGTCGTCGTAAGTGTTGAAGACGAAGGCCTGGCCCATGCGAGCACGTATGTCGACTTCCGTGTAGACGCCCCGCGGAACAATGAGCGTCAGCTGACCGGCTCCCAATTCGAAGGTCAACCGGTCGGTTGCACCGTCGCTGAAACGGTACTCACTGAAGTCCACCGCATAGGAACCGAAGGCGTGGTCTATGTATCTGATGTCCTCGGGGCCGTGCGCGTACAGATAGGTGCTGCCCACTCCGGCCCTCAGGGGCAAATCGACCACGCTCGACGCCAACACGACCGGGATCAACAACACGCCGAACGCAATCAGCAGCCGCCCCCGCCCCCACCACGCGCCGACCACGAGCCCGATGCCGACCACGAACAGCGCGAGTGCCGTGAGTTGCCCGATGTCGATGGACAGATTGCCGGTGCTCGAAAGCAACGCGGCAGTCCCCACCAGAAGGAGAGCCGCGGCCAGGGTGAAAGCGGTGAGCGCAGACCGCTCGCGCGCGGGACGGAACGTCACGGGAGCGGCCCCCTCAACAGCGCTCGCTGGAACCGTCACAGTCCCGGGCGCGGCGGTGGCGACGGGAACCTCTCTTTGCCTCAGGAGAAGTCCTCCGACGACGATCAAGACGACCGCCAGAGCTACCGGCTCGGGTTGGAAGTCGAAGAATCCAAACGGTGTCCCCGGCACTCCGCCTTGAAGGACACCGAAAAAGATAGGAAGGAGCAAGAGGCCGGCGCCACAGAGCAACAGGATCCCGATTCCCACGGACAAGCGGCGGCGGCGGTCGGACGAAACGGGCGCTTCACCGGCGGCGGGGACAAAGGCCCAGATCCCGAGGTACACCAGAACGCCCGCGAGCCCGGTTATGCCGAGGACGACAAAGCCGATGCGAAACAGCAGTGGATCGACGCCGAAGTAGTAGCCGAGGCCCGAGCAGACGCCGGCCACGATCTTGTCGTCGGTTCGGCGCACGAGCCTCCGCGGTTGCCGCGTCGGACGGGTCTCGCTCATGGAGACCATCCTGGCGCCCCATGTGGCCCTGCATCTATCGGTGGAGGCCCGGATTTCGCCCCCTATAAGGATGGTCACGACTCAGGGTGCCTCCCTGATGGAAGGTCGAAGCGAGGGCGCGAATATCGAGCGATGGCGACGGAGCGACAGCCTCGGACGGCGCGCTGGCAGCTGATTCAGCGGAGCGCGGCCGCGCGCGTCCTCACCGGGGTGGCCGGCGGGATCGGCGAACGCCTTGGGGTGGATGCGGCGGTGATCCGCGCTGCGTTCATCTCGTTGTCGTTCGCCGGTGGCTTCGGAGTGTTCCTCTACGTCGGCCTGTGGCTGCTCTCGTCCGAACCCGTTCGGCCCCCAACCCCGCGGCCACTTCTGGGCGGAGTTCGCCAGGTCGCCGCGGTCGGCTTCATCACCACGGGGCTGCTGATCTTGTTGCGCAGCACCGGACTGTGGCTGGGGGACGGGATCGTCTGGCCGGCAACGCTCGCGGCTTTCGGCGTAAGCGTCATCTGGGTGCAGGGCGAGGTGCCGTCGCGGCGCGAGCGGAGTGCACCCGAGTCGGCTACCGAGGCAAGTGCCTTCTCGGCACGCACCTTGATTCGCGTCGGCATCGGCGCGCTACTGATCTTCACCGGCATGGCGGCCGTACTTGCCGCCAACATGACCTTCACTATCGGGCGGATCCTCGACCTCCTCTTGCCGGTCGCGGTCGCGGTCGCGGGATTGAGCTTGATATTCGGGCCGTGGCTATTTCGGCTCGCCCAGCAAGTGGGCGACGAACGGCGAGAGCGGATTCGCAGCCAGGAACGGTCCGAGGTCGCCGCCCATCTGCACGACTCGGTACTGCAGACCCTGGCGCTGATACAGCGCACCGACTCGACGAAGGAGTCGGCGATGCTCGCGCGCGTCCAGGAGAGGGAGCTGCGCTCGTGGCTCTACGGCCGCACACAGACCGGCAACGGCCTGTCGCTTGCGGCGGCTATGGAATCGGCCGCCGCCCGCGTCGAGGAGATGCAGCGCTGCAATATCGATACCGTCGTCGTGGGAGACATCCCGCTCGACGACAGAACCCGAGCATTCGTCGGTGCGTGCAGCGAGGCGATGACCAATGCCGCCAAGCACTCCGGCGATTCCTCGGTCGCGGTGTACGTGGAGGTCGAGCCCGACGAGATCGTCGCCTTCGTCCGTGACCAGGGACGCGGCTTTGATCCCGACGCGATCCCCGTCGATCGCCGCGGACTCGCGGACTCCGTAGTCGGTCGGATGAAGGCCCACGGAGGCACCGCGACCATCAAGAGCGCGCCGGACCAGGGCACCGAGGTCCAACTGCGGATGCCCCGATGAGCTCCGCCCGAATCAAGGTGTTTCTCGTCGATGACCACAGCCTGTTTCTCTCCGGAGTGCGCGCCGAGCTCGGGGATGCCTTCGACGTGGTCGGCGACGCCGGGGACGTCGAGCAAGCAGTGGCCGCCATCCGTCGCGTGCAGCCGGATGTCGTCCTACTCGACGTCCACTTGCCGGGAGGCGGCGGGCGGAAGGTGCTCGAAGACGTCGCCCGGGACACT
>DATADF010000258.1:0-1532 GCA_036258695.1 Actinomycetota bacterium | reverse complement strand
GGGGCCTCGAGGTCCTCGTTCGCGTTTACTCGCCGGAGTATGCGATCGGCGTCACCGTTCACGTTCCCGTCGATCTCGAGAACCCGACGTGTCCGACGATCTCCGATATCTACGGCGGCGCGCTGTGGCACGAACGCGAGTGCCACGAGATGTACGGCATCGACTTCGAGGGACATCCCCGACTCGTCAACCTCTACCTGCCGGAGGACTTCCGGGGCCATCCCGGTCTGCGCTCCTTCAAGTTGCCGAGCCGCAACCTCATCAAGGAATGGCCGGGAGCGAAGGACCCCGACGAGGCCGCGGCGGGGGGCCGGTAGTGCTCAACATCGCGGGTCGGAGCACCTAGTGGCCGTAGACGAGCGCGAGGTGAGGTGGGCCGAGGACGTCGTCGACGATGCGCGCGCGGGGCGTCTGCAGACGGAGCAGATGATCCTCAACGTCGGGCCACAACACCCGGCCACACACGGAGTCTTCCGCCTGCTCGCGACCATCGACGGAGAGATCCTGGTCGATGCCGAGCCCGTCATCGGCTACATGCACCGCGGATACGAGAAGTTGGTCGAGGCGCGCGACTACCGCCAGATCACGCAGCTGATTTCTCGGATGGACTGGCTGTCGGGGATCAACAACGAGCTCCCGATGTGGCTTGCGGTTGAGAAGCTGATGGGAATCGAAGTGCCCCCGCGCGCCCAATACCTGCGCGTGATCCTGTGCGAGATGAACCGCATCCTGAACCACCTGATGTTTTTCGCTTCGTTCGGCGCCGAGCTGGGCGCCATCACGCCGACCTTCTATGCATTTCGCGAACGTGAGGACATCCAGCGAGCGATGGAGGACGCGACCGGAGGCCGCATGCACTTCGGATTCATGAGGGCGGGCGGCCTCAAAGAGGACGTTCCCCGGGGTTTCTTCGCCGCTGCGCTAAAGGGTGTCCGTCAGGTCATCGAGCGGCTCGACCAGTACGAGGACCTGTTGATTGGAAATGAGATCTTCAAGGAGCGCACCGTCGGAGTCGGTGTCTTGGACAAGGAGGCTGCCTACTCCTACGGCGTCAGTGGCCCCATTGCGCGCGGCTCCGACATCGATATGGACGTTCGGAAAGACGAGCCGTATCTCGTGTACGACCAGTTCGATTTCGAGGTCCATACCGGCCCGAACGGCGACTGCTTTGACCGCTTCTGGGTGCTGGTGCATGAGTGCGTCGAGTCGGCCAAGATCGTCGAGCAAGCGATCGAAGGGATTCCCTCGGGGCCGATCGTCGGCAAGGTCCCGCGCGTGGTGCAGGCCCCCGCCGGCGAGGTGTACGTCCGAACGGAGAACCCTCTCGGGGAGCTTGGGTTCTATCTGGTGTCCGACGGAGATCGCAAGCCCTACCGGATGAAGATCCGCACGCCGTCGTACTCGAACGTCTCGGCGCTGCCCCATGTACTGAAGAACACGTTCGTGGCCGACATGATCGCGATTCTCGGTTCGTTCTTCTTCGTCCTTGGGGATATCGACCGCTGATGCCGTTTCTCCCCGAGATCACCCTG
>DATADF010000257.1:0-8501 GCA_036258695.1 Actinomycetota bacterium | reverse complement strand
TCTCTACGACCAGGACGCGATGCTGCGGTCCGAGGCCCTCGTTGATCGCACGAGCCACCCCCAGAGGGGTGTTGTACGACGCTGGGGTTGCAAGAACGGTCTCCGGCCCCCCGGCGAGTGCGGCGACCGCAAACTTCGTGGAGGTCTTTCCGAAAGAACCGGTGATACCCACGACCGCGGGACGAACGCGCTGCAACTTAGCGCGCGCCGCACTCAGATAGCGGCCGTTGATGCTTTGCTGTATGGGAGACAGGATCATGTCGGCTGCAACCACGACGTAGGGCACACCGAAAAACAGCATCACCGCCATGACAAACCAGGTCGCTAAGTCGCTCGGGGACCCACTCGTGACGTGGAGCACGGCGGCGGGCCCCAGCAGGAACATCGCGCTCAACAGGACCGAGGTAATAAGGAGCCTCCACGCTCGGCCGGTCATCACCATCGGTTTCTTGGCGGGGCGGGCCTTCAGGAATAGCGCGCGGCTGCGACTGCTACGGCACCAATCGAGAAACCGCCGACGTCGATAGCCCTCTAGCTGAAAGATGTGCAAGGCGCGATGCAACCGCACGACCTGCCACAAGAGAAAGGCGGGCGTCAACCCGTACGCCGTAACCGCCCGGGCCACAGAACCGAACTGATAGAAGGAGTCCGGAGCCTGCATCAATTAGGGGGAGCGAAGAAGTGCCGCACGATCCTGCAGAATCGGTCGGGCTCGTCCAGGTACGCGAAGTGCCCGGCCCCCTCGAACACCACGAGGCCGGCGTCGGGAATCGATTTCTCCATCTGGCGAGCGTGGGCGAGCGGAACCGCGTCGTCACGGCTTCCCCATACAAGCAAAGTCGACGCCTTGATACGCGGCAGCAGATAGGCGAAATCCTCGTTGACGACTCGCACGAGAATCGGGCGAAGCGGCCCTGCATCTCTGTAGTCCTGCGATGCAATTCGGCTGTAAATCGAGTCGCGTAGCACACGACCAGGGGGGCCGAGGTAACCGGCGGCGCGAGCGGCCCTCGAAGCGGAGCGCTTGATCCGTGTCCTCAACGAGGGTGCGCTTCGCAGCCCGGACGACCCGACCAGGACGAGCTTGTCCACAGCATGCTGGTGCGTCGCGGCAAGGTAGAGCGAGACCTTCGCACCGAAGGAATGCCCGACGAAGTGAGCACGCTCCACGCCGCGGCCTTGCAGCAGATCCCGAATAAAGATCGCGTAGTCGGCCGTGGTCCAGGCTCCCTGAGGAACCGGAGCGTCGCCGAACCCCGGCAAGTCCACGGCCACCACCCGGTAATGGCGCGCGAGACAGTTGATCGTCGGAGTCATCGACTCGATGCGTCCGCCCCAACCGTGCAAGACGACGACCGGGTCGCCCGACCCCAACTCGGCCAGACGCGTTTTTTGCCCGCGCAGCTCTACAAACTCGGTATCCACAACGAGCTCAGTATCCCTTGATGTGGTTTTGGAGTGAGTTACTCGCCCGTGATCTTGTAGACGTCGAAGCCGCGGTTCAGGTCGTTCGAGTAGATGTACGGCCCCTTGTAGAGCTTGGACGACCACGTGTCTCCATCTTCGGGGATGAACCATCCGATCTCGTGGGGGCCGGGGCCCATCGTCCCGAATCCGATCCCTTCCTTAGTGCTGATGTCGAGATAACGCGTGCCCGCCCTGTACCACGAGATCGCCAGCCGGGTTCCATCGTCGGAGATGTCGAAGACATGCGACGTGCACGAACTCACCCCGGTCGCGTCCCCGGCGAACACGACTTCGTTGGGCTCGTAGACCCCCACCATTACCAATACCGGCTGCTGCTTTGGTCCCTGCATCTCGAAGAAATGGAGTGCGCCTCCCGGACATGGGAATGCGCCGCCGCCGTTGGCCTCGTCGCCAACGATGATGTAGCGGCTGTCGGGAGTGAACTTGGCATCGTGACTGAGCTGGCAGTCTGCACAGAACATCTTCGTCAGCAGCGTGGGCGCCTCGGGGTCGGTGGTATCCAGGACTTCGATGCTGCCTCTGCCCCCGGCAAGTACCGCCATCGAGCCGTCCTCATTGAACGCGATGTCGTGAGGAGACGTACTCAGTGTTCGGTATTCGCCGACGATCTTGGGCTTGGCGGGGTTCTTGATGCTCCAGATGTGCACGAGACCATCTGATTCGCCCGAGCTCGAGTTATAGACATAAGGCTTCCTCGGATGGGCCGTCGTGTTGTGAGAACCGAGCGGATTCTCCGCAAAGGCGATCGGCATGGGCCTCCTGAGGTTCGTGATGTCGACGATCATGAACCCCCGTTTGCCGAACGCCATGCAGCCGTCCGGTCGGCCGGTCCCATCTTGAGCGAGCATCACCGTCTTTTGGTCATGACTGATCTGTACGTCGTTCTGTCTCAACACGCATTTCAGCCACGAGATGACTTTGGGCTTGGCGGGGTTCGTCACGTCGATCACGCGCATCCCACCATCACCGGCATCGCTCTGCGACCCCGTGATCGCGTAGTCGCGGCCATTGCGGGTCAATAGCTCCATATCGGTGCCGCCGGTGTAAGGGATGTTCGCGATCAGCTCCAGGCCCTCGCCCTCCCCGTCGAGAGGAGGCTGCCTTCTCTCCGCCGCAGCCTGCGATGACAGGGCGAGGGCCAGGACCGTCGTCGCCAGTGCGACGCCGGCCAACGACCGTTGACGCCGGAACCCCCCAGGGCTACGAAGTGATTTTGTAAACGTCGAAGCCGCGATTGAGGTCGTTCGAGTAGATGTACGGACCCTTGTACATCTTCGAAGACCAGCTATCGCCGTTCACCGGGATGAACCAGCCCAACTCCTTTAGTCCGAGGCCGACGCTGCCAAACGTCAACCCCACCGGGTTTGAGATATCGAGGTAGTGCGTGCCGGCCGAGTACCACGAGATCGACAGCTTAGTTGAGTCCTCGGAGATATCCAACACGTGTGAAGTGCAGCCTCCCGGTCCGGTCTGTCCTCGCGCGATTAGTACTTCTTGCGGCTCAAACATCGATGTCAAGACAGGCACCGGCTGAGCCTTCGTGCCCTGCAGTTGATAGAAGTACAGCGCGCCGCCGGGGCATGGATAGGATCCCCCGCCACCACCCTCGTCGCCGATGATGATGTGGCTCCCGTCGGGGGTGAACTTGGCGTCGTGGGTGATCGAGCATCCCGGACACTGACCCGTCCACAGCAGGCGTGGGTTCTCGGGATCACGGGTGTCGAAGATGTCAAAGTGGGAGATCGCCGCCGTCACCGCAAGCGTTCCGTCCCTGTTGAAGCTGATGTCGTGCGGCGAATGCGGCAGACTGGAAATCGTGTTGACGAGCTCCGGCTTGGCCGGGTTCTTGATCGACCAGATCTGAATCTCCCCCGGCACCGTCAACTCGGAGTCAGAGTTGTAAACGTAAGGCTTGGTCGGGTGAGCCGTAGTGTTGTGCGAGCCGCGCGGTATCTCTGCTACGCCGAGCGGCTTCGGCTTCAGCGGGTTGGAGATGTCCACCGTCATGAAACCCTTCTTGCTGAACATGAGACACGCGTCGGGGCTGCCCGTGCTGTCGGCGGCCATGATCAAGGTCCTGTTGTCCGCCGCGATCTGAATATCGGCCTGGCTAATCGAGCAATCGAGAGTGGCGACCTCTTTGGGCTTCGGCGGGGTCGTGATGTCGATCACGTGCAGGCCCCCGCCATCGCTGCCGCCCCAGTCGCCCGCGAAGGCATAGTCGCGACCCTTGATCGTCAAAAACTCCATGTCGGTGCCGCCCGAGTACTCGACATTGGCGATGAGCTCGAGGCCCTCGCCCACGCCCTCCAGAGGGGCGTTGCGATCCCGTGCTCCCGCGGTGGTGGGCAGCACCAGGGCGGCGATCAGCAGAGCGCCGAGCGCGACCAGGAGAATTTTTCGCGCCATGTGATTCACCTCTCTTGCTTGCTTAGCTGGGGCCGATCAGCCGGTCAATAACCGGCCTCCTCCACCCTGCCTTTTACCCACCTGGCCGAGCCGAACACAGGCAACGCGGCGCCGTCGCAACTCGTCCATAGTGGGAACGAGAGACGACGCGGGGAGTGGCCTTGAATTGGAGCGACGAGGATTCGGGCCTGCCGATCAAGTTCGGCCCTTGCTCGAACGCGGAATATGAGCCCGAGCCACTGAGCGATTTTCACCGCGAGGTCATTAGGCGCGCGCGCGAGGCGTGCGAGGCGAACGCGCGCCGCACCGGCATGAGCCGGCGCGAGTTCTTACTGTCACTGTGCGTCGCCGCAACGACGCTCTTCATCCTGGACGCTTGCACGCGCGAGGCGACGCGCCGCACTCCGGGCGGGAGGTACACGATCCCGCCGGAGGCCACGACCGATCCGGATGCGGCTCGGGAGGTCCTGGGCGGTGAGGAGTTCGTCTTCGACATCCAGGGCCATTTATTGGAGTACGACCTGAATCCCGACACGCGTGGCGAGTACTTCTTCGGGCAGGTCTTTCCTCAAACGAACTGTCCCGAGGAAGACGATCCGCGTGCCTGTTTCTCCATCGAGCACTTCCTCGAGCTGATGTTCATTCGCAGCGACACGACCATGGTGGTGCTCTCCTCGCTTCCGATCGCACCGGAGGGAAGTCCGCTGTCGCTGGACGTTATGGAGGAGACGCGCCGGTTGGTCGAAGCACTGTGCCGCGACGAGAGGATCCTCATGCACGCGCAAGCGCTTCCGAACGTGGGACAGCTTCAGGCGAACCTGGATGTCATGCAGGCGACCGTCGAGAGTCACCCGATCGCCGCGTGGAAGGTATTCACGAACTATCCCGACCTCTACGAGCACAACGGCGATGCGTGGAGACTCGACGACGGCGATCCGGCGCTTGCACAAGTTGGAGAGGCCTTTATCCAGAAAGCCATCGAGGTCGGTGTCCCGACGATCTGCTCGCATAAGGGTTTCTCTACACGGAGCCCATACGCGACTCCGGCGGATATCGGACCCGCGGCGCGGAAGCACAGAGATGCGAACTTCGTCGTCTACCACTCCGGATTCGAGAGCACACATCCCCCCGAGGGCCCTTATACGGCCGCCACATCCGAGTTCGGCATCAACCGTTTGATCAAGTCGATGAAGGACAGCGGCATCGGCCCGAACGAGAATGTCTACGCGGAGCTGGGTTCGACGTGGTGGTACGTGATGCGCTCTCCCGAGCAAGCCGCCCACGTGATCGGGAAACTCCTGAAATACGTCGGCGAAGACAATGTGCTCTGGGGCACGGACTGCCTCTTCTACGGGTCACCCCAGGATCAGATTCAAGCGCTACGCGCGCTCGAGATCAGCGATGAATACCAAGAGCGCTACGGCTATCCAAAGCTCACCCGGGAGATCAAGAACAAGATCCTTGGACTAAATGGCGCACGCCTCTACAACGTCGAGCCGATAACCGACCGCTGCGAGTTCACGCGCCGGCAGTTAGAGGAGATGCGCAAACATCTGCCCGGACGCAACACGACTCTCGGTCCGAGAACCTCCGCGGAGGTGCGGGAGTTTCATGGGCACCATCAGGGATGGCCCGGCTAACGAGCTAGCAACCTCTCACACTGTCGATACCGGGCCCGTCGCGGCACACGTCGGGATCGTCTCCGCCGACGATCGTGTCGTTGCCGGCGCCTCCCTGGATGAAGTCACGTCCGGCGCGGCCGAGCAAGATGTCGGCTCCACCTCCGCCCAACAGAGTGTCGGCTCCGCGGCCACCGGAGCCCCGGTAGCCGAAGTCGCCCGTACCGGACCCCGACAAAGAGCTGAACCAGCTGGACCGATCGGGACCGGGACCACCTCGGAACACAACGGTCAGACCGTTCACTGCGGCGGGGACGTCGAGCTCCAGGGTGTCACTGCCCTCGCCGCCGAAGATCACGATGCGGGCGTTGCCGACACCGGGCGCGCCAGAGACACGTATGTAGTCGTTGCCCTTACCCGCGCGTACGACGATGTCACGGACCTCGGTCGTGCCGGTGAGCAGATTCACCTGCACAGAGTCCGCCCCCGTACCCGAACGCACCTCGACATCCTTGGTCCGGCTCGCGGCAGCAACCTCGATTGAATCCGCGCCGGGGCCCGAGACCACCGGGCAGTCCCCAACGACGATGTGGTCGGCCTCTTTGGTGCCGCAGGCATCGGTCGACGAGTCGCAGTCCTCCACGTCACCGTCGGCGGGCTTCGGCTTCGGAGCCGGCTCGCCGGCAATGGGGCACTCATCGGGAAACGACTTCCCTTTGACAACGGCGGAGGCATAGTCGTTCTCGTAGTTCTCGTCGTAATTCGAGATCGACACCCACGCCGTATTCCACATCTCCCACTCGCTCACCCGGGTAACCGCGATCGTGATGGTGGCGGTTTCCTGAGACGCAAGGTTCCCGAGAGAGCATTTGATCTCGCGGTACGCCCGGTACGGATAAGTGCTGGGCTCAGAAGTCCGCCCATCGGCCGGCTGAGGCTCGCCATAGCCCGACTCCGTCATTGCGCAGTGGTCCGTGGCATCGCTCGATGAGACCGATCGGAAATCCACGCCGTCGGGCAAGAAGTCCGTGACCAGCACATCGGTTGCCGCCGATGGCCCTCGGTTGGTGACGGTCAGGACGTAGTCGAAGTCGGCTCCCACCTCGGGGTTCGCGGGAGCGGTCTTCGTCATCGCGACATCGGTCGGGTTCGACTTGTCGGGGGCGATCTGAGTCTCCGAAAAGTTGTTTTCGAAATTCGGATCGAAGCTCGAGCTCGAAATCCAAGAGGTGAGCCAACTCTCCCGCGCATTCGTGCGCTTCAACGTGACCGTTGCACGGGCACTCTCGCCGGAGGCCAGCGACCCGAACAGACAGTTGACACCTCCGTAGCCGAAATAAACGGGCTGGCTCTCCGGCGATTCGGATGGCGGCGCACCTTCCTGGATCGTCGGCGGTGGCGAGGTCTCGTTGCTGCACTCATCGTTCGGGTCCGCGGGCACCGCCGAAACCAGCTCGAAGTCGTGAGGTACATAGGTAGATAGCGTCGCGTCGTTTGCCTGGGCCGGCCCCCCGTTCGTAGCTTCGAAGATGACGTCGAAGCTGTCCCCGACGAGAGGCGTCGTGGACGGACCGGATTGCCTGACCTTCATGTCCGAAGTGATCGAGGGATCTGCCTCGATCGTGCTGAACGCGTAGTCATTTTCGTAATTGGCGTCGTAGTTCGCCGTCGTCACCCAGGCGTTCTGGTACAGCTCCCATGGGCTCGTCCGCGTCGCTTTCACGGTGATCGTCGCCGCCTCGTTCACCGCCAGCGAACCCAACTCGCAACGGATCTCGCTGTACCCGCCGTAATAAGCCGGCGAGTCCGCCTCTAAAGGCTGAGGCTCTTCCTGCGAAAAGTCCTTGAACGTGCACGTATCGGTGGGGTCGCTCGACGAGACCGACTTGAACTCCAGGCCTTGTGCAAAGGAATCCGTCAGACGAACCGAGTCGGCGCGCGAGGGCCCCTGGTTTGTGACGCGCAGCACATATTCGAAGTCGGAGTTCACCTGAGGTGACTTCGGGCTATTCATCGTCACCGCGATGTCGGCGGGCTTCGAGGTGTCCGGTTCGATGAATACATCGCCGTAGTTGTTGTCGTAGCTCGGGTCGGCGTTCGGCGACGACAGCGATCCCCCTACGAATTGCTCGCGCGCGCTGGCCCGGTTGAGCTTGAGGGTGATCGTCGCGACCTCCTGCGAAGCGAGTGTTCCAAGGTCGCATTGCACGCCGGGCTGCCGGTACGGATAAGAGGTGCCGTCGCCCGACGGCTCCACGCTGCCGCTGCCCGCCGGTGCGGGGTCGCTCCCATCGTTATAGGTGCACTGGTCCGTGGGATCGTTCGAGATCGCGGCCCGGTAGGCGAGACCTTCTCCGAAGTACATGAAGAGGCTCGATTCACCGGCGGCATCGGGCCCCCGATTGCGGGCGGTGAAGGTGACGTCGAAGTCGCCTCCCGCGAGCGGTGTGGTGCCGGGACCCGTTGCCGAAAGGGCCAGATCGGAAGAACCCCCAGGCGTGGGCTGGGGCTCGGGTGTCACCGTGCCGGTCGTGGGCTGGGGTTGAGCGGTAGCGGTCGCGCCGGGCGTAGGAGTCTGCGCGCGGCCCGGGGCGGCGAGCAGAGCCGCCACGACTGTGGTCATGAGGCTGCCTGCGAGCAGCACTCGAACGCGCTTTTTGCGTCTCGAGCTGGAAACGGCTGTGAGCATCTCTGACCTCATCTTCGTAATGTCGGCCGGCACGGTCCAGTCTTTGATCTGCTCGCTTTGACGCTCCGGAGCCGCCACCGGTTCCCTCATAGAAACGCTCGGCGCCGACCGAAGTCATTCGGCCCAAAGGTGCTTATGTCGCTGTTCATCCTGTGGACATTTCTTCGAAAGCCCCAAGTCGGTCATCGCCCGCGACAAATGTCGGGATCGCGTGTTTTTGGGTTACGCACATCTCCCGATGTGTCTTGGGTCGATCTCGCCCGATATCCCAACGAGAAGGGCCAATCGTCGAGCCG
>DATADF010000256.1:0-1990 GCA_036258695.1 Actinomycetota bacterium | reverse complement strand
GTGGGCCGGTCCCAAGCGCCCTCTCCGCGGACGTCCTCTCCAGTCCCGCGCCCGTGGTCCTGACACACTCACCGTTCGGCGAGTTCCTGCCCGAGCTGCGACACCTCACATCCCATGTGGTGCTGCCCCTAAGAGGCAGGGAGTCAGTGGTCGGTGTCCTCATCCTCGGCAAGGGGGCCGCGGCACGACCGTTCGATGCCGACGACCTCGTCGTGACGGAACTTTTTGGGGAGCAGGCCGCTCATTTGATCGAACGCCACCGACTGGCTCGTCACGGCGAATCTTTGTCTGTGGTCAGCGCGGCTAAAGAAGCGCTCTCACAAGCGAACGGGATCGATGCTTTGCTGGAGGCCATCCTCGAAGGGGGAATGAGGCTCACGGGATCCTCCCGTGGAGTCGTATGCGTCTTCGACCAAGCCTCGGAGACCATCAATCGGGTGTTTCACAAGGGAGTGGACGCTACCGAGATTCGCCGTCTATTCGCAGTCCCCGAGATCCGCACGGTTGAGGAGGCATCTGACGTAGTAGTGGTCCGCGGAGCCGCACAAGCGGATCTCACGATCGCGGGGTTCAGCACGTTGCAAGGCAACCGCGCCGTGATGGTGCTTCTGGGATCGGCGGGGGAGAGCGGGACCTCCGACATAGTGCGCGCGTTCCTGCTGCATTGCCGCGTAGCACTGAGTTCAGCGCATTTGTTTGAGGATCTTGACAAAAGCGCCTTTCGGTTGACGGCAATTGTTAATGGAATGGCGAAGCCGATTATTCTGCTAGATGCCATGAAGCGCGTTGCCGTGGTGAATCCACGAGCCGAGCAGGTACTAGGTATCTCGGGGATGTTTGTGACGGGCGCGCCCGTCGAGGGCGCCTTTGGAAATGCCCAGATCGAGGAATTGCTTCTCCGTCCGGGCATGGTCGAGGAAGAGCTCTTGATAGGAGCTCCTCCCAGAACCTGGCGAGTTCAGGTCACCGACCTTTCGGAGGGGGCTGCCGGCCGACTACTGGTGATGGACGACGTAACGGCGGAGCGTGAGGCCGAACAGCGGGAACGCGACTTCGTAGCGATGATCGGTCATGAGGTGCGGACGCCTCTCGCCGTGTTGAAGGGATTCGCCAAATTGCTGCTGGCTAAGTCAAAGCAGGGCCAAGCGCTAACCGAGCAGGCCATTGGGTGGATCGAGAAGATCGACTCGCGCACGAGCCAAATGGAGCGGCTTATCGAGGACCTCTTGCAGATATCGCGCATCGAGGCGCGCGAGGCGGCTCTCCGGCTGACTGAAGTAAAGGTGAAGGAACTGATAGAGGCTGTTATCGACGATGTCTTGATCACACACGAGGGCCGTGAGGTCGACGTCGACGCACACGGAGAGTTGGAGTGGGTCCTAGACGAAGGCAAGTTGCGGATCGCTCTTCGCCACATGCTCGACAATGCCTTGAAGTATTCCGAGGCGCCGGCTCCCGTCGCGGTTCGCGTCGCCGACGAAGCGGATCAGCTACGTATCGAGGTCAAGGATCGTGGGGTCGGGATTGTCAGCAATGAACTTCCGAACATCTTCGAGCGATTCCGGCAGATAGATGCGTCGGCGACGCGAAAACACGGCGGCACGGGGATCGGGCTGTACCTCTCGGCGCAGCTCGTGCGGCTACACGGCGGACGTATCGGGGTGGACTCGATCTGGGGGAAGGGTTCGACCTTCTGGGTGACGCTGCCTAAGTTGGAGGTGCCGGGGGCGCCTGAAGCGGAGACGTAGGAAACGCAGGCTCCTGGGCCTGGACCGCGTGCGAATGGGTTTCGTCCCCCCACTCGTCGCGCGGCAATCGGACGTGAAACACGGAGCCTTCTCCCACTTTGCTTTCCACCTCTAGACGGCCGTGCAGCTCATCGACGAGCGTCTTCACGATCGATAGCCCGAGGCCGAACCCGCTTCGCGGCGGAGCGTCGGGAGCTCCGTCCAAACGGGTGAACGGCTCGAACATCTCTCTCAGCCGGTCC
>DATADF010000255.1:0-14221 GCA_036258695.1 Actinomycetota bacterium | reverse complement strand
CGTGCCTTCGGCGTCCGCTCGGCTATGCCGATCGTTACTGCCCGCCGCCTTTGCCCTCACGCCGTCTACCTGCCGAACGACTTCGAGGCCTACACCGACTACTCCCACCGAATTCGCACCGTCTTCAACTCCGTGACCCCGCTGGTCGAACCGCTTTCTTTAGACGAGGCTTTCCTCGATGTCTCCGGCGCGGTCAGGTTGTTCGGCACGCCGGAGGCGATCGGCCGGCGCATCAAGTCCCAGGTAGCGGAGCTGGGCTTGGCCTGCACGGTCGGGATCGCTCCGAACAAGTTCTTGGCCAAACTCGCCTCGACCCGGGCCAAGCCGGACGGGTTCCTTGTGATCATGCCGACGGCGGTGGACCCATTTCTCCACCCTCTTCCGGTGACGGCGCTGTGGGGAGTGGGTGAGCAGACCGCCGCGGTGCTGCGCAAGCTGGGGTTGAAGACCGTGGCCGACCTTGCCGCACTCACACGGCGGACTTTGCAGCGTGGAGTCGGCGACGCTCTGGGGGCACACCTCTACGATCTCGCCCGCGGACGAGATGAGCGACCCGTCGTGCCCAACGAACCGGCTCGCTCTCTGGGAGCCGAGGAGACCTACGAGCGCGATCTCACCTCTACCGGAGAGGTGCTCCGCGAGCTGTTGCGCTTGGCCGATCGAACCGGAGGACGCCTGCGTGCTCGGAGCTTGTGTTGCCGGACCATCACCCTCAAGGTCCGCTACTCGAACTTCAAGACGATCACCCGGTCCAAGACCCTGCCCGAGGAGATCGACACGGGCGCCGAGCTCTTTGGGACCGCGCGGGCCCTTTACCTTCGACTCATTGCAAGTTCGCAGGTCACGCCGCGAATCCGCTTATTGGGTCTCAGCACGTCGGGCCTTGCTCCGGGCCCACCCCGCCGGCAGCTCGACTTGCTTCACGGACCGCAGCGACCCGGGTGGCACGAGGCAACACAAGCAGTGGATGACATCCGCCGACGGTTCGGGGACTCGGCAGTCACTGCCGCGACCCTGCTTCCCACGGCATCGCCTGAGCCATAGGCGGGGGGATAATCAAGCCATGCCCTTGTCCGAACGTGAACAGCAGATCCTGGCGGAGATCGAAAAGAACCTGTACGCGGAGGACCCTGCGTTTGCGCGCGGCGTCCGGAAAAGCGCACCTCAGGCCAAGGAATTCAAGCACCTCAGACTCGGGACCGCGCTGTTCGCCGTTGGGTTAGTCCTGCTCGTTACCTTTTTCGTCAGTCGCCTGCTGTTGTTTGGAGTGTCTGCATTCGGCGCGATGGTCGCCGGCATCTTCTTGATGGGCACAGCGTTCTATTCGCTGGCCGCGGCGCGTGCAAAACAAGTAAAGGTCCGAACGCGCTTCGCGCGCGCTTTCGAGGACTGGGACCGCCGGTTTCGAGAGCGATACCGCCGCCGCTAAACAGCGCGCGAAAAAAGAAAAAAAAGATTTTCGTCTAAAGCGTCATCTCCGCTTGCCGCGCGCTCGCGCGCGCGCTAGATTCGCCTCTCGTCCGGAACGGTGGGGCGAAAAAAGTTTACGAGTCCAACGGGCAGTTTTCGACGTAGCATAGTTTGACCACCCATTCAGGAACTTCAGCCGGGAGGTTCGCGCGCTTCATGGAAGGATTCTCTGCCGACCAAGCTTCTCGATTCACCGGTTGCACACCCCACCAGCTTCGTTACTGGGATCGCGTTGGGTTGGTGCGCCCCACAGTTCAGGCAACGGGCGGACGGCCGGGTGTTCGACGGCTGTATTCGTTTCGGGACCTGATTGCTCTAAAAGTCATTCGCTCGCTGCTGGAGGGCGGCATGAGTCTGCAGCGCGTCCGGCGCGCCTACGACTACCTGCGTAAACGCGCCGGGCTCGAGGAACACCTCTCGGAAGTCAAGCTGGTCACCGACGGAGTGAGCATCTTCAAGGTCTGTCGTACCGAGGGCGAGATCCTCGACGCGCTGAAGGAGGGCCAGATGGCGTTCTTCCTGGCCATCGACGACATCGCCCGTAGCGTCGACAAGAAAGTGGCCGAATACATCTACGACCGCGACGAGTTCATCTCCGCTCTTCGCCGCGTCGGTGCCTCGGTCGAGAAGGAACTCAAGCCCGAAGCGGCGGCTCGCTTACAGGCGGTGGCGCAGTAACCCGAGCCGCTTAGCCGAGAACACCGCAGCCAGGCGGGCGCCCCAGCCCGCGGACTCCCACATCGACGCACGTAGATCACGTGCAAGCCCTCTCGCCTGGGCAGCGTCTTCCTGTGCCGCACCCGAAGCCGAGTACTGCGCGGCCTCGTAGAGGGCGGCGAGGCGCTGGGCCGGCGAGCGAGCGACTCTTCGAGCGGATACGAGACGCGCTGCAAATGCAGCGGCCGACTCCGCCGGGCGGCGCGGTTCGGCCAGGTCGGCAGCGTCGTCTTCGAATTCGGTGAATGCCGCGGTGGCCATATCGCTTGGCGTGCGCGCTCTCCGGTAGCGACCCGCGGTGAGCCCGAGCTTCAGCAACGGGACCGCGGCGAGAAACGCGGCAGCCACAATGAGCAAGACCACCGTCAGTCTCCTGAACTGCTTGGCCCACAGAGGATTGGCGGCGGGAGTACGCCCTCTCTCCTGACGCGCGAAGAGATCGCGCGTCACTCCGGAGAGTTGGCCCTGGCGGCGATTGCCCAAGGCTTCCCTGAGAAGAGCCGCACGCGGAGCGGTCAACCCATTTCGTATTGCGGCGATCCGCAGAAGACTCGGAGCAATGGTGTAGCGGGGGCGCGCGGTCTCCGCTCGCGGGGTGGGCTCGAACGCGATCCAGCCGTAGTCCTCGAAGTAAACCTCCGGCCACGCGTGCGCGTCCGTGCCGCGCACGGTGTACAGATTCGGATCGCTCGGATCCGTCTCTCCGGGCAAGAACCCGACCGCGACACGTGTCGGCAGCCCCTTGCTACGTGCGAGCAATGCGAACGCGGTCGCGAACTGCTGACAGAAACCGGCTCGCGTCTCCAAAAGGAATTGCGTGAGGTAGTCGGACGACGCCCCGGGCTCGACGGCTTCGTTGTACTCGAAAGCCAAGAGCTGGTCCTGTATCGCCAGCGCGATCTCAAAGGGTGATTGGGCTCCCGCACGCGCAATCCAGTCGGCGAGCAGAGCCTCGACTTCCGGCGACAGCTCGGGCACCGAGACGTAATCACCACCGGGCGGGACGCCTACCGGCGCACGGACCAATTGCCGGTAGGTCACGCGCGGGAGAACGGAGGTGACGGAGTACTGGATGCTCTGGACGGATCCTTCCTCGACGCGCAGGTCGCCGCTATCGACGTCGGCGAGGAGGGCTGCGGTCACGTTGCCGCGACTCAGCACACTGAAAAACCGTGCCTGGCCCGCGGCCGGCAACGACAAGCCGCCGAGGTTGTGGAGGTCGAAGGACTGTCCCAAGGGCTTCGCGACGCTGGTCGTAAGGGGGCTGCTCGACGGGATGGGATCGGCTGGAGCTCCGATACGCGCGAGGGCGCGGGGCGCCGCGGACCAGCTCTCGCCGTCGAAGCGAGCCAGCGTTACGAGCTTCCAGTAGGCGGCACGACGGGTGCGCACCTTGAAGAGCTCCGCCTCGCTCTGCTCGAGCAGGCGCGGGGCGATCGACACGAAGGGGTCAACCTCGACTCCTCCCGATCCGCCGCCGTCCCCTTCACCGGAGCCGGACCCGGATCCACTCCTCCACGACAACAGCCCTTGGCCCACCGACGGGAGCGCGATCGGAAAAAGCAGGCCGAGGACGATCGCGGTGACGCCCATGCGACGGGCGATCAAACCGGCGACGGTTCCCTCGGGCTGGTCGGGGCGGTCCTCCCACGGTCCCACCCAACGTCCCCACGCTCCGAGTCGGTGGGTGGAGGCAAGCGCCCAGAACGTCAACAAGATGGCAAGAAAGGAAACGACTAGAAGAGGTGCCGCGGCGCGCGTCCCGACCACCAGCACAAAAGCGAACGCGGTGAGGCTGGGGAGCGTGACGGCGAGAGGACGTCGCCAGCGGAACGTGGCTATCTCCGCCCATGTGGCGGTCAGCCAGACGAACGCGATGATGCCGATGACGTACCCGACGCGCGGAGGAACCGGCGCGAAGTCGGTTTGGCCGTGCTCCCAGGCCGCCGCCAGGTTTCGCCCCAATCGCCGTGCGGCTTCAAGCGTCGGTAATCCGTAGAAGGTGTGCTTGGCCTGGAAGATGAGGGCCGCATAGGCCAGGAATCCCATGGTCGACAGAAGGATCGTGATCAACGTCGAGACACCGGCGCGGCGGAGCCCCATCGTGAGGGCCAGGGCGAGCAACGCGCCCAGCAGTGCAGGACCGAGATAGTCGCCGCGCGCGACGACCTGGCCGAACGAGACGACGCCGACGGTCAGGAGCGCAAACAGCGCTACACGAGTTCGGGTTTCCGTTCCCACACTCCCTCTCTCTTGCCACCTCGGGTGCCGGACCAGACCGGCCCCAATGGTTCACCGGGCCCCAGGACGATGGCTCGGCCTCCACTTCTCGTAATGAGTCGGACTGATTCCAACGTCGTCTTCTCGGCCTCCCAGCGGGCGCGCGTGTCTAGCCCCCCGAACCGATGCGCGGGGAACGAGATGACGACCACGTCCCGGAAGGCTCGAAGACTGCGCGCGGCCGCTTTCGCCACCGAATGGTCGGCGGATCCAGTTACCACGATGAGGACCCCCTCTCCACCGGCTCCGGCCTGCAACTCCGCGAGCCGCGTGCCGAGCGCGTGCGGACCGGTCGCGGTCGACAGCTCCGAGAGAAGGTCCAGCGCCCGATGAAGATGTTCGCGGCCGCGCCCGGGCGGCGTGGTTCCCGATAGCGCGGTGCCAAAAGCAAAGCTGTAGCCGGATCTCTCGTATAAGGCCAAGACAGAGGCCGCGGCCTCGACGGCTCTTTCGAACGACGAGTGCTCCCCAAAACCTCCGTGGGCTTCGCTGCGGTCGTCGAGTACGACCGTGGCCCGTTGATGCCAGGGCGTCTCCTCCTGGCGGATCATGAAGCGCTGCAACTTCGCCGTAGAGGGCCAATGGATCTTGCGCAGGTCGTCGCCCTCGATGTATTCGCGCAGCGTGTAGAAGTCCTCGCCTCTCGACCCAGTCGGTTGACGGCGTTCGGCCATCGCAGTGGTTCGCTGATGGCCGAACTCACGGGGCAGGCGCAACTTCTCGACGCGCGGGTAGACGAGCAATGCGGAACTGCCGACCGGGCGCGTATGTACCGCCGCGAGGCCGAATGGATCGACTATCGAGACACGCAGGGGGCCCAGTTCGTAACGGCCGCGACGGCGCGGAGTTAGTTGGATCGTCGCGGAGCGACGACCGGCCGCTTCGAGGCCGGCGATTGAGAACCGAGCACGCCCGGCGAGTTCGAGCGGGATACGGTCCTCGACCAAGAGCAGGGGCGCCGGCTTGCTCGACCGATTGTGCAATTCGATCGTGACGGAGACGGGCTGTCCGGTAGTGGCGCGCTCTGGAACAACGGTGCGCCCGGCCTCGAGATCCTGGCCGCGACGTCGTACTACCAACACCGCAACGCATACGAGCGCGAGCAGCGCGAGGGCCATTTGCTCCAATGGGTCCGCGCCGAAGATCCGACCTATCGCCCATAACGCCGCGCCCGTGCCTGCGACGAGCCAGCCGCGCAGCGTAGGCACTAGCGGATTCGGCCGGCGGGCACGGCGTTAGGCCTGCTCGCGTGCCGGGATCGGCACGCGGCCCACCAAGCCCTCCAGCACCTGCTCGGCCGTCGCTCCGCGCATCTGCGCCTCCGGTGCCAAGAGCACACGGTGTGCGAGGACGGGGATCGCGAGGTCCTGGATATCGTCGGGGACCACGTAGTCGCGCGCGCGGCTGGCCGCGACCGCTCGGGCCGCTTTGAGCAAGAACAAGGAAGCGCGTGGGCTCGCCCCCAGATAGACGTCGGGCTGGTCGCGGGTGGCCTCCGTCAGGTCGACGATGTAACGCCTCAAGCTGGGGGCAACGTGGATGGTCCGCGCCGCCTTGATCAGCAGGGCCACTTCCTCTGGCTCCGATACCGCGTCGAGGTCGTCGAGCAGCGGCTCGCCTGCGTGCTTGTCGAGAATCTCGAGCTCGGCGGTACGGCTCGGATACCCCATCGAGAGTCGCATCATGAAGCGATCGAGCTGGGACTCGGGGAGCGGATAAGTCCCCTCATGCTCGATGGGGTTCTGGGTCGCGATCACCATGAACGGCTCTGGCAGCTTGTGCGTGATGCCGTCGACCGTGACCTGGCGTTCCTCCATCGACTCCAGCAGTGCGGACTGTGTCTTGGGCGATGCGCGGTTGATCTCGTCACCGAGGCAGACGTTTGCGAACACCGCTCCGGGCTTGAATACAAACCTCTCGGTCTTGCGATCGAAAACATTGACGCCGGTGACATCGGTCGGCAGGAGATCGGGCGTGAACTGGATGCGCTGCCAGGTACAGCCCAGGGATCGGGCCAGGGACTTCGCCAGCATGGTCTTTCCGACGCCGGGTACGTCCTCGAGGAGAACGTGTCCCTCGGCCAGCAGGGCAACCAGAGCCAGCCGGACTACATCGGACTTGCCCTGGATGACCTTCTCGACGTTATTGGCAATTCGCTCGAAGGCCCTTTGGAAGTCGGATCCTCCATCAGAGACCCGCGCTCGCTTCGTCATGAGGCGCTCATTCTCCCTCCCACTACCCTGATAGTAGGACGCCGGCCAGCGACATATACTGCGCGCGTTCTAGTCGGTATCTCAGTGGGGAGGTCCACAGGTGCTTGTCAAACGTTCCGGTCGTCTGCTCGCGCTTCTATTAGTACTCGGGCTGTTGGCCGCAGCCTGTGGCGGTGGAGAAACCACCGACGATGGAGACGGAGGCGCTCAGCTCGAGGACGGCGTCACCCTCACATTCGGAACGTCGGCCGACCCCGTCGTCTTGGACGGAGCCCTTGTATCGGACGGCGAGTCATTGCGGGCCATCGACCAGATCTTCGAAGGCCTCGTCACACTGGCCCCCGGAGGTACCGAGCTCGAGCCTGCCCTCGCGGAATCGTGGGAGATCTCCGACGACGGCTTGGAGTACACGTTCAACCTTCGCGATGGCGTGAAGTTCCACGACGGAACGGACTTCAATGCGGACGCCGTGTGCTTCAACTTCGAGCGCTGGTACAACTTCAAAGGCTCATTCCAGAACGAGTCGGCGAGCTACTACTACCAGACCGTTTTCGGTTACGGAGGCTTTGCCAACAAGCCCGGTTCTCCCGAGAACTCGAACTATGCGGGCTGCGAGGCGACCGACGACCTGACCGTCGTCCTCCGCGTTAAGAATGCCTCGACGTCGCTGCTCGGCGCGCTCACGCTTCCGTCTCTGACGATCGCAAGCCCGGCCGCGTTGCAGGAGTTCGACGCCGACGCCGGCAAGGTCGACGCCGAAGGCATCTTCCGACCCACCGGCACATTCGCCACCGAGCACCCGATCGGCACGGGCGCGTACAAGTTCGAGGAGTGGGTGCGGGGCGATCACCTGACCTTGGTGAGAAACGAGGACTACTGGGGCGAGTTCCCCGGCAACGTCGAGACCTTGATCTTCAAGCCGATCCCGGACCCCGCCGCTCGGTTGCAGGCACTGCAGACCGGTGAGATCCAGGGCTACGACCTCGTCGACCCGCAGGACTACGAGACGATCACCGGCGACGAGAACCTGCAGCTGCTCAACCGTCCGGCCTTCAACGTCGGGTACGTCGGCTTCAACCAAGCACAGGAGCCGCTCGACGACATCGCGGTCCGCCAGGCGATCGCCCACGCGATCAACCGCCAAGAGGTCGTCGACGCGTTCTATGCCGGCCAGGGAGTGGTCGCGAAGGAGTTCATGCCGCCTGAGCTGTTCGGCTACGCGGACGACGTGACCGAGTACGAGTACGACCCCGACAAGGCCAAGCAGCTCCTCGAGGACGCTGGGTACACGCTGCCGGTCGAGATCAACTTCGCATATCCGACGGACGTCGAGCGCCCATACATGCCGGACCCGCAAGCGAACTTCGAGGCGATGGTGGCGGACCTCGAGGACTGCTGCTTCAAGGTGAATAAAGAGTCGGCGACGTGGTCGCCGGACTACCTCGACAATGTCAACAGCGGAAGGTACGGCGCGTACCTGCTTGGATGGACGGGCGACTTCGCCGACCCCGACAACTTCGTCGGGACGTTCTTCCAGGACGAGCAAAAGGCCTGGGCGCACGGCAACAAGGAGATCTACGACATCCTCGACCGCGCCGAGGCAGAGACAGACGAGGAAGCGCGAATCGAGCTCTATGAAGAGGCGAACCGCCTCATCATGGAGGAGCTGCCGGGTCTGCCTTACGTGCACACCCAGCCGGGTCTTGCGTTCGCCGCGAACGTGACCGGCTATCAGCCCAGCCCGATCTCGTTGGAGCCCTTCCGCCTCGTAACCGTTGAGTAAGTAAGAAGGATCAAGCCAAAGGGGGCGGGCCGCCAGGCTCGCCCCCTTTCTTTCTCTTAGGGTGCGGCCTGGATGCTGAAGTACATCGTTCGGCGACTGCTGCTGACGGTGCCGATCATCATCGGCTTGTCCATCCTCGTCTTCGCCTTCGTGCGTGCGCTTCCCGGTGGGCCCGCGATCGCCTTGTTAGGGGAGCGTGCAACGCAGCAATCGGTCGAGCGCATCGAGCGCGATCTCGGACTCGACCAACCTGTCCCGCTGCAATATGTGCGCTACATGTCCAACGTGTTGTCGGGCGATCTCGGAAACAGCATCGTGACGCGCCAGCCGGTGATCGATGAGCTGAAGCGGCAGTTCCCGGCCACCGTAGAACTCGGTATAGCCGCGATGCTCTTTGCGATCTTGCTGGGCATACCTCTGGGTTTTCTCGCGGCCAAGCGGTACCAGGGCGTGCTCGATAACGCCAGTTTGTTTCTGTCTCTGATCGGCGTCAGCTTCCCGGTTTTCTTCCTCGCCCTGCTGTTGAAGTACATCTTTTCGGTGAAACTCGGGTGGCTCCCGACGATCGGACGCGTGAGTCCGACGGTCCAGCTCGAACACCCAACCAATCTGTACATGGTCGACGCAATCGTGACTGGGAACTGGACGGCGCTCGGCGATGTCCTAAAGCACCTGGTGCTCCCCGCGATCGCGTTGGGCACGATTCCGCTGGCTGTAGTGGCGCGCATAACTCGCGCGGCGACTCTCGATGTCATAAGCGAGGACTACGTCCGCACCGCGCGCGCCAAGGGGCTGGATCCGATGGTCGTCGATCGCAGGCACATCCTGCGCAACGCGATGCTGCCCGTGACGACTGTCATTGGCCTTCAGACGGGGTTGCTGCTTACCGGGGCGGTGCTGACGGAGACCGTGTTCGCGTGGCCTGGAGTCGGCCGCATGATGCTCACCGCAATTACCAACCGCGACTACGCCGTCCTGCAGGCGGGCATCCTCTTCTTCGCGGTTCTCATCACCTTCGTCAATCTGCTAGTCGACATCTCGTACGCGTTCTTCAATCCGAAGATCAGGTACTCATGATGGTGGCCCGCGTTCTCTTTGCGTTCATTCGTCCACGGAGTGGACTGATATGAGTCTGGCGGAAGCCGAGGCCGTCGAACTACAGCTCGAGGCCCCCTCGGGTCTGTGGCGGGACGCATTCGAGCGGGTCCGGCACAACCCTGGGGCAATTGTCGGCGTGGTGCTTATCCTTACCTTCGTCCTCGCCGCGATCTTCGCTCCTGCCGTCGCCCCGGCGGACCCCAACGAGCAAGTGGGCAGCCTCGCCGCGAACCCCGAGGGACCGAGCGACGAGCACCTCATGGGTCTGGACAAACAGGGTCGCGACTATTTCTCGCGCGTCATCTACGGCACGCGGCTTTCGCTGCTGGTCGGCATTGTGTCGGTGGCGGTGGGACTGAGCTTGGGTCTGATCGTCGGAGCCACGGCCGGCTATCGCGGGGGATGGGTCGACACGTTAATCATGCGCGTGATGGACATCATGCTCGCGGTCCCCGGGCTCTTGCTCGCAATTGGTCTCGTAACGCTGCTGGGCCGGGGGCTGTTCCAGATCATGATCGCAGTGGGCATTACGAACGTTCCGATATTCGCGCGATTGCTGCGCGGGTCGATACTGGCGCAGCGCGAGGCCGACTATGTCCTCGCGGCACGGTCCGTAGGAGTACCGGGACGCCGGCTCTTACTGCGTCACATACTGCCGAACTCGGTAGCACCGATGATCGTCCAGGGCACTTTGGCAATGGCTACGGCGATCATCGATGTCGCTGGGCTCAGCTTTCTCGGCCTCGGCCCGGCCGACCCGAGTCTTCCGGAGTGGGGAAGAATGCTGGCGGAAAGCGCCAGCCGGCTCCAGCAGTCTGCCCACTTGGTTCTGTTCCCCGGCACAGCCATCGTGATCCTAGTTTTGGGACTCAACTTGATCGGCGACGGGTTGCGCGAAGCCATCGACCCAAAGCTGAGAGCCTGAGCGATGGCACTCCTTTCGGTCAGAGATCTGGAGGTCAAGTTCCTGACCCGCCGCGCCACCGTCCACGCCGTGAACGGCATCTCTTTCGAGTTGGAGCGGGGCGACACCCTCGGAATCGTAGGTGAGTCGGGCTGCGGGAAGAGTGTCTCCTCGCTCGCGATGCTCGGCATACTTCCGAAGCCGGCAGGGCGCGTCACCGGTGGGGAAGTCCTTTTCGATGGAGTCGATCTCCTGAAGCTGCCCGACGACAAGTTGCGAACGATTCGCGGCCGCGACATCGCAATGATCTTTCAGGACCCTATGACCTCGCTTAACCCCGTTCTAACGGTCGGTCGTCAGATCACGGAGGTGCTCGCGAAGCATCTCGACATGGACAAGGACCAGGCGGAGGCTGAGGCCGCCAGCCTGTTGGATCGCGTCGGTATCCCGAGCGCCAAGAACCGTCTCCGGGACTATCCACATCAGTTCTCGGGCGGGATGCGCCAGCGAGCGATGATCGCGATGGCGATCGCGTGTCGGCCGAAAGTGCTCATCGCCGACGAGCCGACTACGGCACTGGACGTCACGATCCAGGCGCAGATCCTGGATTTGCTCAAACACCTCGTGGCCGAGGAGGGCATGGCCCTCATCCTCATCACGCACGACCTCGGCGTCGTGGCCGGTATCTGCGCGCGTACGAACGTGATGTACGCCGGTCGCTTCATGGAGACCGCTCCGACTGCGGAGTTGTTTGCCCGACCGCGCCATCCGTACACGTTGGGGCTTCTGAAATCGGTGCCCCGCTTGGACGCCGCGAAAAAGGAGCGTCTGTCACCGATCGAGGGCTCGCCCCGAGATCAGACGAAGCTGATCGACGCGTGTCCCTTCGCGCCTCGCTGTGCCTATGAAGTGGAGCGGTCTCGTGCGGAGAATCCGCCCCTCGAGCCGATCGACACGGAGGATCACTTCGTCGCCTGCTGGAATCCCGTGCCGGAGTCGGATTTCCCGAAGACGGTGTCTCTGAGTGGAGTTCGGGCGAAGCGCTCTTCATCGGGCGCCGCCGCGAAGAGGGCGCCCGCACGATGACTCCGGCGAAGGAATCCAAGAGGACGCCGACCACGGCCGGGCCCGACATCCCGACCGCGGCGCCGACCAATACAGGGGAAGCGCTCGTTCGCGTCGAGGACCTGAAGGTCTATTTCCCGATCACGGAAGGTCTCGTCTTCGAGCGGCGCACCGGAGAGATCCGCGCGGTCGATGGCGTGTCGTTCGACGTTCAACGCGGGGAGACGCTTGGCCTGGTGGGAGAGTCCGGCTGCGGGAAGACCACGGTGGGTCGGACGATCCTGCGCCTTTATGACCCAACCGAGGGCGCGATCTATTTCGAGGATCGCAATATCGCCGAGCTGTCGGGCGCAGAGCTAAGACGGCTGCGACGACGAATGCAGATGGTGTTTCAGGATCCGTATTCGTCCCTCAACCCACGCCAGAACGTTGGCAACATCGTCGCCGAGCCACTGATCGTTCACGGCATAAGTGTCAACGGGTCGATCGACGAGAAGGTGCGCGAGCTGCTAGATGTCGTCGGATTGCCCGCGAACGCCGGGAACCGCTATCCGCACGAGTTCTCCGGAGGCCAGCGACAGCGCATCGGCCTCGCGCGCGCTCTCGCTTTGAATCCAGATCTGATCGTGGCCGACGAACCGGTGTCCGCACTGGACGTGTCCATCCAGGCTCAGATCATCAACCTTCTCGAGGACCTGCAAGAGCGTTTCGATCTCACCTACTTGTTCATCGCGCACGATCTCGCGGTCGTGCGACACATCTCCGACCGGATCGCGGTGATGTACCTCGGCAAGATCATGGAAGTCGCGCCGGCGGAGGCTCTCTACACGAACCCACTGCACCCGTACACGATGGCGCTGTTGTCCGCCGTGCCGATTCCCGACCCCGCAGTGGAGGTCAAGCGCGAGCGGATCCTGTTGCGCGGGGATCTTCCTTCGCCCGCAAATCCACCGTCCGGCTGCAGGTTCCACACGCGCTGTCCGTTCGCGCAGCCCGAACGCTGTCCGGACGAGGTGCCGGCATTGCGCGTATTGGACTCGGGACACAGTGCGGCATGTCACTACGCCGAGGAGATCCAGGCAGGGAAGATCAAGGCGCGACCTCCCGAAGAGGCCGGAGTAGGCCTGGGCGCGCCCGCCGCTGCGCCCGCATAATTCCGTGAACAACGACCGATAAGAGGAGGTCCCGTGGCCGGTTGGGGTGACGATCCCGAGCTCGAACGACTCCGCAGCTTGATCGACGAAGGCTGGGAGGTGGTCGAGATCACCGAGGATCCCAATGCCCCGGGGGGGCCAAGCGACACCGTCAAGCTCACGAAGAACGGAGAGACGGCCGAGATCACCTCCGACCACCTCGCCTTCCACCGCTACGTAGAAGGTTTACGCGACCAACCCCTCTAGACCGCGGTGCCGCCTACGTGCCGTAGTAATTGGCAAGTCGTAGGTGACGGAGGGTAGCGGGCGCGCTTGCGCTAGTTAGCAACCCCGGGTACGGTGCCCAACGGCGTCTCCGGCCACTGCGGCCGTGGTGGCCCTCCGAATAGGGCCGTCCCACTTAAGGCGAGGCGCCGGCGGGATCCCGAGTAAAGGAGATCTTCTGTGCGTTTACGTGCACTAAGCGCGCGCGGCGCGGGCGCGCTCCTCATTCTGACCGCGGTCCTCGGCCTGACGGCGAGTCCGGTCGCGGCGCGACCCCACATGTCGGAGCAGATGTCGGAGCAGACCGAGGCGCCTCCCGAGCCGGTCCTCGACCGCGCTCCCGGCATCGTCGATTTTCGTAAGCCCATCGTCATCAAGGGCCACCTCGAGCGTGGTTACGAGGGCGACTACGTGGCTCTCGAGCGCCGCTGGCCTCGTGAGAATGACTGGGAGGCCATTCGCACCAAGCGGGTCGACGAGGAACTCAAGGTGCGGTTCGAGCTAGAGCATCCCCGTTCGTCGGCGCACTACCGCCTGATGTGGACCGACGGCCAGGTAGACCAGGCCACTTACAGCGATTCGGTTCGCATCGGCGTCCGTGCCCGTATCACTCTTCACTTCAACCCCAGCCGGATCTATTCGGGGCGCGAAGTGAAGGCGTGGGGCTCCCTTCGGCCCTTCCATCGCGGCCGACGTTTCGTTCTTCAGACATTCGCCGGGTGGGGCTGGCGCACTCTGGCGAAGCTGCACGCTCCCGAGGGCAAATTCGTTGCTCGCTTCAGGTCCGGCTCACCGGGTCGCCGGGCTTATCGGGTGCTGTTTCGCGGGGACCACTGGAACGCTCCCGAGGTGTCGAGTGCGCCTCTCTACGCCTATGACCCGGACCTTGCCACCTGGTACGGGCCCGGCTTATACGGCAACGGCACGGCCTGCGGCCAGACCCTCACGCCCGGCACCGAGGGCGTGGCGCACCGCACGTTGCCCTGCGGCACCATGGTCAGCGTGTACTTCCAGGGTCGCTCGGTCACGGTTCCGGTTATCGACCGCGGCCCTTACAGCGGAGCGGAGTGGGACCTAACGCAAGCCACTGCAGAACGGCTGGGGTTCTCCGGATCCCAGACGATCGGCACCATTCACTGACGGGCCCACGTAGCCGAGCTGTCACGGCGATCGAGTCGTCGATGGCTCTCGACCCCGATCGCAGCGCGGGCCAACTGAGGGCGTTTTAGGCGCCGAATAGCGTTTAGCCACCTCTATACTCATGCCACCTTGG
>DATADF010000254.1:0-3410 GCA_036258695.1 Actinomycetota bacterium | reverse complement strand
ACCAAATCGAAGAGGACAACTATTTCTTTCGCCTCTCGCGCTATCGGGAGCGGCTGATCGAGCTGTACGAGACGAATCCTCGATTCATCATGCCTGAGTCGCGGCGCAAGGAGATCGTGGGCAAGGTGAAGCAGGGACTGGATGACCTGTCGATGTCGCGGGTGAGCTTCGACTGGGGAATCCCGATCCCATGGGACGAAAAGCACGTGATCTACGTTTGGGTCGACGCGCTGCAGAACTACATCACGGCCGTGGGCTATGGAGACGATCGCGCGACGTTCGACCGAGTGTGGCCGGCAGATGTTCACCTCGTTGGAAAAGACATCCTTTGGTTCCACTCAGTCATTTGGCCGGCGATGTTGATGGCCCTCGATCTGCCATTACCGGAGACCGTGTTCGCGCACGGCTGGCTGCAGGTCGGCGGCGAGAAGATGTCCAAGTCGAAGCTCACCGGCATCTCACCGCATGACTTGGTCGCGACCTTCGGCTCGGACGGGTACCGGTACTTCTTCGCCCGCGAGGTCTCGTTCGGATTGGACGGCAATTTCTCGTGGGAGGCAATGGTCGCTCGCTACAACGCGGACTTGGCGAACGACTTTGGAAATCTTGTCTCCCGCGTGACCTCGATGATCACGCGCTATTTGGGGGGCGTCCTGCCGGAGCCGCCCGGGCCCGATGAATACACGGAGTCGGAGCATCGCTTGATCGACGTCCAGCGTCGCTCGTTCGAGCAGATGGAACGCTACGTGAACGACATCGCTCCGCACGAGGCGTTGAAATCATGTTGGGCCTTTGTCCGAAAGGCCAATTCCTATGTCGAGGAAGTCACGCCCTGGTCACTATCGAAGGACGACTCCGACGCGCGCCGACTCGAAGTCGTCCTATACATGTTGGCAGACGCGCTACGCCTGCTCGCGCTGATGACCGCGCCGATCGCGCCGCGAGCCGCGCAGGAGCTCTGGACTCGGCTGGGTCAGAACGGTGAGGTAGCGGAGTGCAGCTATCAGGACAACTTGCATTGGGGGCTGCTGCGCGCGGGCGGCAAGGTATCGACCGGTGCGCCACTGTTTCCTCGTATTGAAGAAAGCGAATAGCTCCTCTTGTGGTTTGACACGCACTGTCACCTTTACGACCTGAGCGAGGATGCCGAGGAAGCGATCGCTCGCGCCGAACAAGCCGGCCTCGAAGGGATCGTCGTTCTCGGCGTAGATCCGACCACGAGCCGCAAAGCGTTGGACTTTGCGGAGTCCTCGCAGTCGGTGTGGGCGGGAGCAGCCTTTCACCCCAGTGAAGTGAAGGGGTGGGCGGATGAGTGGGCATCGGAGATCGAGGAGCTTCTTGCGCATCCGCGCTGCGTCGCAGTGGGAGAGACGGGCCTCGACTTCTATCACGACACGTCATACGTGGAAGATCAGGAGAGAGCATTCATCCGGCATATCGAACTTGCGAAGACCAGTGGCAAAACGCTGGTCATCCATACGCGGAAGTCCGCAGATGCTGCGCTACAGGCCTTGGAGGAGACCGGCCCACCCGAGAGGCTGATCTTTCACTGCTGGTCGGGGAATCGTGGGCAGCTCGATCGTGCTCTACAGCTCGGCGCATACATCTCCTTCGCCGGCAACATCACCTACAAGAACGCCGACGATCTTCGCCGGGCAGCTCGTGCGGTTCCCGATGACCGCTTGCTCGTCGAGACCGATTCTCCTTATCTGGCTCCCATTCCACATCGAGGCACTCCCAACGAGCCGGCCTACGTCGCACATGTCGGTGCCGCGGTTGCCGCTGCACGCGGCGTAGAGGAGCAGGAAGTGGCCGCTCTTACTTCACGCAACGCGCGCGCAGTTTTCGCGGTGCGATGACGACGACCCCGGCCGCATCCGAGCTTCTCGGCGCCCGTCGGATAACCGAGCTGTTCCGGAGACACGGTGTTAGGCCGAAGAAATCCTTGGGTCAGAACTTCGTCATAGACCCGAACACCATTCGCAAGGTCGTAGCGGTAGCCGGGATCGCCCCCAGTGATGACGTCCTCGAGATCGGAGCGGGCGCCGGTTCGCTCACACTCGGATTGGCAGCCCGGGCCCGCAACGTGGTGGCGTGGGAGTTCGATCGGGCTCTGATACCGGTCTTGAATGACGTCTTGGCCGGTCTCGACAATGTGAAGGTCATCGCCGGCGATGCCTTGCGTATGGATCTTGCGGAGCTCTCGGTGGACAAGCTCGTCGGGAACCTCCCCTACAACATCGCCGCGACGCTCGTCATAAGGGTGCTCAGCCAAGCCCCTCAGATCGCCTCCCTGACCGTGATGACTCAACTAGAGGTCGGGCGGCGCTTGGCGGCGGCCCCCGGCGATGAGGACTACGGAGTCTCCAGCGTGATGGTGTCCGCCTTCGGCACAGCGCGCGTTGCCGCGCGCGTTTCTCGCAAGGCGTTTTTTCCAGAGCCCAACGTTGATTCGGTGATCGTGACGATCGATCGCCACGAGCGGTCCGATCGAGTAGACCCTCAAGAGGTCTTCCCTGTGATCAAGGCCGCCTTCGCCCAACGGCGCAAGACTCTGCGTAACAACCTGGCTGAGATGGCGGGTTCGCCGCGACGAGCCGAAGACGTGCTCGTCGCTGCAGGAATCGACCCCTCGACACGTGCGGAGCAAGTGGATCTCGAGGGTTTCATCCGGATCGCAGAGGCACTTCAGTAGCGAGTGGCCACGCTTCGGCTGCGGGCGCACGCGAAAGTGAATCTGGTGCTCCGCGTCGTGGGCCGTCGTGACGACGGATATCACGATGTGGAGACCGTTCTTCATTCGATCGACTTCGCCGACTACATTGAGCTGAGCGGCCGGGCCGAGGGCTTCGAGTTCTCCGTCCAGCAGCTCGGGCCTCTCGGCGATGCCCGGATCGAGCCTCTCGGGAATGACGACGCATCGCGCATGTCGGTCGACGCGGAGGGTCTTTCCGCCATTCCCGTCGACCAGAACATCGTGCTCCGTGCGGCGCAGGCTCTGGAGCACGCCGTCGACAAGAAGCTGCCTACAGAGATTCGCCTCGGCAAACGCATTCCTGTCGGCGGCGGCATGGGTGGAGGAAGCGCGGACGCGGTCGCCACCTTGCTCGGGCTTCGGAAGCTGCACGACATAGAAGTCTCGGACGCCGCTGTGATGGAGATTGCCGCCCGGCTCGGGGCAGACGTTCCCTTCTTTCTTCACGGGGGCACCGTGCTCGCGACCGGGATCGGCGAAAAGCTCGAGCGACTGACCGATCCCCCGCGGCTCTGGTTCGTGCTCGGAATCAGCAAGCGTCCCCTGTGGACGAAGGACGTCTATGCCGCGTGGGACGAAATTGCACAGGGCGATTCACCGTCGGTGAAGACCATGATCGATGCGCTCGCTTCTGGCGAGGTATCCGAAATAGGTG
>DATADF010000253.1:0-7353 GCA_036258695.1 Actinomycetota bacterium | reverse complement strand
CGTGCGTGGGCCGAGGCCGCGCGCGACGAAGGGCGGGCTGAGTCGATCGGCCTGCTTGGGAACGCGGCCGAGGTCCTGCCCGAACTGCTCGATGAGGGCTTCCGGCCCGATGTCGTCACCGACCAGACCTCGGCCCACGACCTGCTGGACGGATACGTCCCCTCTGGGATGCCGCTGGACGACGCCGTGCGGCTCCGCGGCGAGGACGCGGACACGTACCAGAAACGCGCGCTCGAATCGATCGCCGCGCACGTGGAAGCGTGGCTCGGCTTCGGCGACCAGGGTGCGGTGTGTGTCGAGTATGGCAACAACATCAGAGCCCAGGCACAAAAGGCAGGCGTGGATCAAGCCTTCGATATCCCGGGATTTGTACAGGCTTACGTCCGCCCGCTCTTCTGCGAGGGCAAGGGGCCGTTCCGCTGGGTGGCCCTGTCGGGGGATCCGGCAGACATCGCCGCGACCGATCGGGCCATCATCGAGCTCTTCCCGGACGACGAACGGCTGCGTCGATGGATCGAGATGGCTTCCGAGCGCGTCGCCTTCCAAGGGCTGCCGGCGCGCATCTGCTGGCTTGGATATGGAGAGCGAGCGCGCGCCGGACTGCGATTCAACGAGCTCGTCGCTTCGGGCGAAGTGAGCGCGCCGATCGTTATCGGACGCGATCATCTCGATGCCGGTTCCGTCGCGTCGCCGTATCGGGAGACCGAAGGGATGATCGACGGCTCCGACGCCATTGCGGACTGGCCGATCCTGAACGCACTCCTGAATACGGCCGCGGGCGCGCACTGGGTTTCGGTTCATCATGGCGGTGGCGTTGGAATCGGCTACTCGATCCATGCCGGCATGGTCGTTGTCGCGGATGGCACCGACGATGCCGCAGAGCGGTTGGAGAGAGTGCTGACGACCGATCCGGGCACCGGCGTGATCCGCCACGCCGACGCCGGTTACAGCCGAGCGGTCGAAGTTGCCCACGAACGCGGCGTGCGCCTTCCCATGGAACCGCAGGTCCGCGATCAAATCGAGGAATGACAACTGGAACCGAGGGCGACAGTGCAAGGAGGCAGGTCTCCTAGTTGGCGCAGTGGAGCACAAATATTGTGCTTGGGTACGACAACTAGGGCTTGGGGCGGTCTTTGAGGCGGTAGACGAAGCGGACGGCAGACCAGTCGTCGTCGACGGCGATGCTCTTGTTGTCGACCAGGCCGTTGTCTAGACCAATGCGTTGCACCGACTCGAACGTGAGATCGGTCTCCAGATCGGACGACTTTTTCGGGTACGCGATCCAGAGGCCGCCCGCGTAATCGAGGTTCTTCGCCAGGATGGGAAACCGCTTTTCCAATCGGCTCTGAAAGCGCGTGAAGTGGATGATCACGTCCAGGGGTTGCGTCGCGCGTTCGAGAAATTTGACGCCCGGCGGCAGTGGCTCCAACCTGGCCGGGAATTCGTCCGGCTCCCCCACCAGCGACACACGCATCCCGTCCTTGATCCCCAGCTTCTTACTGAGGGGAGTCGCGGAATAGTCCTTGTGCGCCATTTCAGGCCGACCACGGTGTGGGCGTACCCCGAAACGAATCCCCTCTGCTGGAGATCAACGTCACCGCCAACGGCTGGTAACCGACTCGACGCGTGCGCGGATGTCCGCGGGGTCGAATCTGGTCAGCCGCCCGCCGTCGACGACGACCTCACCCCCCACCATTACCTTGGCTATCGCGGTTGGCTGCATCGAGTTAACGAGGTGCTTGTCCAGCCATCCCGTCGGTTGCACCGACAGATCGGTCAAGTCGATCGCGACCAGATCGGCGAAGTAGCCGCTTGCGATCTCGCCCGTGCGCGAGCCCAGGACTTCACCCCCGTTGACCGTCCCGAGACGGAAGATAGTCGCCGCATCCAGGGCATCGCCGCTTTGGAGCCTCGCTTTCGCAAAGAGAGATGCGTGTCTCATCTCGTCGAAGACACTCTGACGATTGTTGGCGCAACCGCCGTCTGGACCGAGCGCGACACGCATGCCGCGCTGGAGCATCTCCGGCAAGCTCATGATCCCGTCGCCGAGGAAAGCATTTGCGCCGGGGCAATGGACAACGGAAACCTTCGCCTCGGCCAGTAGATCCAACTCCT
This sequence comes from Actinomycetota bacterium, assembly GCA_036258695.1. Classification (GTDB taxonomy): domain Bacteria; phylum Actinomycetota; class CADDZG01; order CADDZG01; family WHSQ01; genus DATADF01. The sequence continues at coordinate 5,238 of DATADF010000253.1, read as the reverse complement.
CCTCGTCCATCCACACGGCATGAATCGCTATCAATCGCTCGTTGAGAAGTCCCTCCTGGGACAGCAGCCGCACCGGCGTCGTGCCGTGACGCTCCTGGATCTGGTCGCGTTCGTAGCGGGCCTCCGCCAGATGGAGATGGCACGGGACGTCGAGCTCGTGGGCCAATGCGAGCGCCGCCCGAACGGTCTCGGGCGCAGCCGCGTGGAGCGAATGAGGTGCGGGCTGCACCGAGATGAGCGGATCGTCCGAGTGACCCGCATACAGCGCGCGCGTCCGATCCACCGCGTCGGGCGTCGGCTCTCGGTAGCGAGCAGGCGCCCCCGTCGGAGCATCCTCGTCGTAAAAGGCGCGCGCCAAGACGAGGCGGATGCCGATTTCGCGCGCGGCCCGGATCACCCGCTCAGCGTTAGCGTTGCCGGAATCGTGCAGATAGAAGAAGTCGACCGTCGTCGTCGTGCCCGCGAGCAGTGCTTCGGCAAAGGCAAACAACGCCCCCGCATAGATGTCGTCATGCGTCAGCCGCTCCGACAGCGGATACAGCACGTCGTCGCGCCAACTGTCAAAAGTCCGGTCGTCGGCGATGCCCTTGAGCAAGCTCTGGAAAGCGTGGCCATGCGCGTTGACCGTCCCGGGAATCAAAGCGACGTCGTCCCAGTCCTCGACGTCGGGAGTCCTCACTTCGGCAGCGGGTAGGACGCCGGCGATGCGGTCGCCTTCCACCAGGACGGCGGCATCGGGCTGGAAAGATCCTTCGTGCCACACGAGCCGCGCCTTGATCGCTTTCACGGGCGAGTCCTACAACATCCGGCCGCAGCTATTCGGCCTCGCTTTAGAGTCCCGGCCATGCCGGTGACCATCGGAAACCCATTGACGTTCGAGGATGTCGTCGCCGTGGCAGCGGGCGGCGAGCCCGTCGAGATCGCGTCCGGCGTCGAAGCCCAGATGGCGCCGGCCCGGAAACTGATTGAGGACGCGATCGCATCGGATCGCACGGTTTATGGGATCACTACGGGCATCGGCGACCTCGCCAATGTGCGCATCGAGCCCGCTCAAGCCATCCGGCTGCAACGCGACATCGTTCTTTCGCATGCGACCGGAGTCGGCCACCCTTTCCCTAGGGAGGTAGTCCGCGCGATGTTGCTTCTGCGGGCCCGGACGTTTGCCTTCGGAGTCTCCGGAGTGCGTTTCGAGCTCGTCCAGCGTCTGGCCGATTTCCTGAACGCCGGCATCCACCCCGTGGTACCCGAGAAAGGATCCCTGGGGGCCTCGGGCGATCTTGCACAGCTTGCTCATCTTGCTCTCCCACTGATAGGCGAGGGATTCGCCGAGGTCGAAGGCACAGTGATGCCCGCAATCGAGGCCCTGCGAACCAAAGGATTGCAGCCGTTGGAGCTCGCACACAAAGAGGGCATCGCTCTGGTCAACGGAACTGAGGCGATGCTTGCTCTCGGCATCCTCACGACCGCGCGCGCGGAGAATCTGCTGCGCACGGCCGATGTCGTGGGAGCCATGACGCTGGAGGCCTGCCTTGGAACCGACCGCGCTTTCGATGAGGAACTGCTCGCCCTGCGTCAAAATGCCGGTCCCCAGAAAGTCGGTAGCAACCTGCGCCGCGCCCTCCAGGGAAGCGAGATCGTCGCGTCGCATCGTGAATCCGAGCACCTCGTCCAGGATGCCTACTCGCTGCGTTGTATCCCCCAGGTTCACGGCGCGTACCGCGACGGAGTCACATACGTGCGCACGACGTTGGAAGCCGAGCTCGCATCGGCGATCGATAACCCGACCGTTCTCGTCCATCGGGGCGAGGTTCTCTCTGGAGGGAACTTTCACGGCGAGGCGCTGGGGCTTGCGCTCGACCACCTCACGCTGTGCCTCACGGGATTGGCGACGATCTCCGAGCGGCGCGTTGCCAGGATCATCGACCCGTCCCTCAACAACGGGCTTCCTGCGTTTCTCACGACGGACCCTGGGCGACGCTCCGGTTTCATGCTGGCGCAGTACACCGCCGCCGCCCTCACCGCCGAGAACAGAACGCTCTCGTTTCCGGCGTCGTCCGACTCGATTCCCACGTCGGCGGGGCAGGAGGACCACGTGAGCATGGGTTTGCCGGCGGCGCGCAAAGCAGCGGCCGTGTTGATCAACACCGAGAGCGTCATCGCGATCGAAGCACTCGCGGCATCTCAGGGTCTGGAGCTGCGCGCCCCGCTGCAGCCGTCACCGGCTACCAGCGCGGCATTGCAGGCCGTCCGTGCCGTGTCGCCCCGGCTCGAAGACGATCGCCCCCTCGGTGGCGACATCGAATCGATCGCGCGCATGCTGTCAGAGGCCGGCATCCTCACCGCCGTCGAAGAGCGGATCGGCCCGCTCGACTAGTTCGACCTCCGTCGGGTGAGCAATCAGTGCCGCTACGCGGTACTCACTGCGCAGTCGACGTTCTGAGACGGGACTGAGCGTGGGGGGCGATGTGTGCCACTTCGCCACGACAGAAGACGGCCAGCACCGGGTCCGCGTCGGGGCGGTAGGAGATCTCGTCCCAGTGACGCATCTGCAGGACGACCATGTCGGCGCGGTATCCGGGCGCGAGCCGGCCGACTTGGTCGTGCACGCCGAGGACCCAAGCAGAGTTGACCGTCGCTGCGACGACCGCTTCTACCGGGCGCAGCTCGTAGAGACGACAAGCCAGAGCAATGACGAAGGGCATGGAGAGGATCGGCGACGTCCCGGGATTCAAATCGGTTCCCAGGGCGACGATCGCTCCGGAATCGATGAGGTCGCGTGCCGCCGGCTTGCGCTCCTGGCGCAGCGTGAAGCTGGAGCCGGGGAGAAGGACCGCGGCGGTATCGCTACCCGCTAGTGCAGCCACTCCCTCTGCGGACGTCTGGTTCAGATGGTCCGCCGAAACGAACCTTCGCTGGGCGGCGAACGTCCCCGTCCCTCCATCGACAAGCTGGTCGGCGTGAACGCGTGGACGCATCCCGAGGTCGCGGCCGCGCTCGGACAGCCGAGTCGCGTGTTGCTGAGTGAAGGCGATCTCTTCGACGTAGATGTCGGTGAAGCTCGCGAGTTCCTCACCCGCGACCCTGGGGAGGAGCTGATCGAGCACTTCTGCGATCCAGCCGTCCGCGTCCTTATCCGTCGGCACTGCGTGAGCTGCCAGGCAAGTAGGGATGACGAGCTGCGGGAGCCGGCGCTTGAGCCACCGCGCGATCCGCAGTTGGCGCAGCTCCTCTTCGACCGAGAGCCCATAGCCCGATTTGGTCTCGAACGTCGTGGTGCCCGCGGCAAGCATGGCCCCCGCAAGCGTCTCCGAGAAGGAAAGCACATCTTGATCCGACGCGTCGCGTAACAACTGAGACGAGCGGTAGATACCGCGTTCCGACGAATGCAGGGATTCGTAGCTGGCGCCACCGAGCCTCTCGACGTCCTCGTTCGCGCGCCAACCGAAGAACGGGAGATGTGTATGACAGTCGACGAATCCCGGTATGACGGCGCACCCCGACGCATCGAAGACGGTGTCGCCCGTTCTCGGCTCCCCGATCGAGTCGATCGTGCGGCCGTCGCAGTTGACCGAGGCCCCCGACAACGCCTCGACGTCTTCGAATGCGGCGCCGCGAATCGGCGCAGGTTCGGGCGCCGAGAAAACCGCTGCTGCATCACGAACGACCAGCGAAGTCATTCGTCGTCTTCTTCTTGACGGAGGCGGCGAACCTTCTTGTACACATACGTCCCATCGCGCTCCTCGCGTTCGATCTCTCCGCGGCGACGGAGATACACGAGGTGAGCCAATGCCTCGCCCAAGGCCAGACGACGCTCGAAGTGCAGCAGCGTCGTGCCGAAGATCTCGTCGGTGATCTCGGTCGCGGTACGGGCCTCGTGGCGGATCACCTGCAGGATGGCTCCCAGCCGGCGGTCGTGATGCCGCGCCACGATTCGGGCCCGCTCGGCGCCGTCCTCAAAGGGATGGCCGTGACCCGGCAGCACCAGTTTGGGGTCAAGGTCCTCCACTTTCTCGAGCGACACGAGGAAATCCCCCAGCGGGTCTGCCTCACCTCCGCGCACGAAGTCGATGTGCGGGGTGATCGTTGGCAGAAGATGGTCGCCGGAGAAAAACAGACCATCGCTCTCAGACCAGACACAGATGTGCGAACGCGAGTGGCCTGGCGTGGCGACGATCGACCATTCACGGCCGGCGGCTCTAAAGGTCTCGCCGCCCTCTAAAGATGTGCTTGCTTCGACGACGCCCGAAATAAACGGCCTCCAATCCTCGAAGGCGGTGAGTTCCTTGAGCTCGTCGCCCTCGACACCATGGTCGGCAAGCATCTCCGCCACTCGGCGGGCCGACTCGTCTGGAGCACGGTAGATCTCGAGGTCGAGTTCGGAGTCGCGGTGCATCCACAAGTCGCAGCCCGTTTCCGACACGATCCGCGCCGCCATCCCGTAGTGATCGATGTGCGTGTGCGTGACGACGAGGCGCCCGATGCTCTTGAGATCGACATCGCAGGCCGCTAGTGCCTCGATGAGATCCGTCCACCCGTGGTCTTGATCGGGATCGGGATTGTGGATGCCGCAGTCGATCAAGGTCACGCCATCGGCATCGGTCAGCACGTAGGCGTTTACGCGCCGCAACTCCGGAAACGGCAACGGCAACAAGAGCCGGAAGACGCCCGGCGCGGGTTCGCGTCGGCGGTGTTGCACGACGTCTCTTATTCGTGAACCTGCTCTTTGATGATGAAAGAGACCCGGACGAGGACCTTGTACTCCACTTCACCGCCGTGGGCCGTGCCTTCGATGCGTTCGATCTCGAACGAGGTCAGTCCCTGGAGCGTGAGGCTCGCGCGGTGAATGGCGCTCGCAACGGCGTCTTCGATCGTTGAACCGGTCGCGGTGAGGTCGATGGACTTCTCAACACTCATGGCGGCTCCCTTCGGCTGTTGGAACCGCCATCCTATGGATTAGGCGTAGCCGCGTAGCTCCGCGGCGCGCGCTACCCGTTCGACGGCGATGTCGAAGGCGGCCTCGCGCAAGGTGGTCCCGTCGGCTTCGGCCCGGCTGAACACCGCCCCCGTCGCGCGCGTCATCCGCTTCTTCAGGTCGAAGTTGACATCATCGAGTTCCCAGCGGAACTGCTGGATGTTCTGGACCCACTCCAGATAAGAGACGGCAACGCCACCCGCATTGGCGAGGATGTCCGGGACGATCGGAATCCCCCGATCCTGGAGCGCGCGGTCGGCCGACGG